>JANNON010000706.1:0-10041 GCA_031399105.1 Blastocatellia bacterium
GGTCAAGAACTACTTGCTCGGCCCCGGTGATTTGATCGATGTCCGGGTCTTTGCGCAGCCAGATCTCAATACCACCGCCGAGGTGGATAGCGACGGAAATATCAGCTCCTTGCCCTTTCTCGAAGCACCGATCCGAGCCAAGTGCCGCACTGAAAAACAAGTGCAGACCGACATTGCGCTCGCCTATGGCAAGTACATCAAAAACCCTCAAGTCAGCGTTCGGATTATGGAGCGCAAGAGTCGTCCGCCCGCAGCCGTCTTTGGAGCGGTGCGTCAGCCCACCAGAGTTCAGATGCAGCGTCCAGTGAGGCTGAATGAACTGATGGCCGCCTCCGGGGGGTTTACCGAGCGCGCCGCGGGGACGATTCAGATTCTTCACACCGAACCTATCTTGTGTCCTTTCCCGAGTGAAGTGGCAGAGGCTGCTCCCATCGATGCCACCAAAATTCCACTTGAGTTGGTCAAGATTTCAGACTTGCGAGCCGGCAAAGTCGAAGCTAATCCATTAATCCGGCCCGGTGACTTTGTGCTGGTTACCGAGGCTGAGCCTGTTTACATCACCGGCAGTGTTAATCAGCCGCAGGGGATTTATCTTCGAGATCGGCTGACTTTGAGTATGGCCCTCGGAATGGTTGGTGGCGTCAGGAAAGAGGCGAAGGCGTCCGAGATAAAGATCTATCGTCAAAAACCAGGCACGTCCGAACAGGAAACGATCATTGCCGATTTGAACGCGATAAAAAAACGTGAAAAGCCGGACGTTCTGTTACAGCCCTACGACGTAATCGATGTACCCGAAGCCGGCATGTTCTCGTCTGGTCGAATCGGGCAAACGGTGATGAGCGCTTTGACTGGAAGTATCGGAAGTATCTTCAGCACTATGGGCACTTCCTTGCCAATGCGAGTAATTTACTAATCGCAGACAATAGTCTGCGCGAGCAAGTTTTAGAGGAGCAGTAGTAATCATGAGTCGGAAGCCAACCCCTGGAAGTGATCGAAGTCGCAGGAGAAAAATAACTATTCTCTGTGTTGCGTTACTGGCGATTTTAATCGGTGGTCTGATCTACTGGGAAAAGACCGCAATGCTCTACATTCTGTCTACGCTTGGTGTAACAGCGCTGTTAGTGATCGTTGGCCTTTCTGACTTGGGCGAATCCAAGAAGGCTTAATCGTCGTCACCCAGTTGCATTTTTTTGCCCGCGTTGCGGCATGGACCACCTGGCAGTACTGCCAAGTTGCCGCTTTTTAAGCGCTACTTTTATGGTCCACACTATCTCGAAATGTGATGGTAATCATCTGGTTTTGTAATAGTTACAGGCAGTTGAAACTTTAAGCAGACTGTTGCATAATCCGCGTGCGTTCACCTCCCCGGTGGACGAAGTGGTCGCGTGGGGTGAGGACACGTGGCCTTAGGGTGGGGGCTGTGGGAGGCCCCCGCCCGCTTTTGTTTTTAAGCCTTCGTTTTTAGACTTCAACTCTGCAACATTGTCTTGACCTTGCTCTTCATGCGAGTAGAATTCGCAGTCATTAAACTCGGAAATGGAGCTGCCGGCGGAGATAGCCGGCAATCTGATAGCCACCAACATGGCGTTCTTCAAGCGGGCTGAGCGTAAATTTAAACTTTGGTTTTTTAGAGGTTCGCGAGAGGCGGAGTCGTCTCAATCGCCCGGAGCCACACATAAGCAACACTCGTGGTGGCAGGTGATGTGCCTGACGGGCGTTGACTACTTTTCCACGCTCGGTTATCAACCCGGCATCGCGTTTCTTGCCGCCGGGGCACTCTCGCCGATCGCAACTCTGGTCCTGGTGCTGCTGACGCTCTTCGGTGCTCTCCCGATGTATCATCGAGTCGCGGCCGAAAGCCCGCACGGTGATGGCTCGATATCGATGCTCGAGAACTTGCTTTCACGCTGGAAAGGAAAGCTGTTCGTCCTCGTGCTCCTTGGATTTGCGGCGACGAGCTTTATCATAACCATTACTCTTTCTGCCGCCGATGCGACGGCCCACATTGTCGAAAATCCTCTCGTTCTGGACCACCTCCAGTTCTTGCACCATCGCATAATCCTTACCATTGTTTTGATTGCCGCACTGGGTACGATCTTCTTGAGAGGGTTCAAGGAGGCAATCGGGATTGCTGTTTTTCTCGTTGCGGTGTACCTGGCCCTCAATCTGGTAGTGATCGGCGTAGGTTTTTACGAGCTCGCCACCCATCCAATTTATTTTGCGAATTGGAAGGCATCGTTGCTTCACACCTATAGCAGTCCCCTGGCGATGATTGGCACAGCGTTTCTTGTTTTCCCCAAGCTCGCGCTCGGTCTGTCGGGTTTTGAAACCGGCGTAGTGGTGATGCCTTTGGTGAAAGGCGATCGCGCCCTGAGTGATGAGGAGCTTGAATCGATCCATACGACGCGAAGCCGGGGCTCTGCGCACGTTCCCAAACAAACCGCGCAGCAACTACTCGAAGGCCGCATCGCCAATACTCGAAAACTGCTAACTGCAGCTGCTTTGATCATGAGTTTTCTGCTTGTCGCGAGCAGCATTGTTACGGCGCTCTTGATCCCGGTCGAAGCTTATCGATCCGCGACCGAAACACATGAAGCTGGTCCAGCCAACGGGCGCGCCTTAGCATATCTCGCGCATCTTTATCTTGGAGGTGCTTTTGGCACCGCTTACGACCTCAGCACGATTTCGATCCTATGGTTTGCGGGATCGTCAGCGCTCGCGGGATTATTGAATATCGTTCCTCGATACCTGCCGAAGTACGGTATGGCGCCAGAGTGGGCGCGTGCGACTCGGCCTCTGGTTGTAGTTTTCACTGTGATTTGTTTCATAGTGACAATCCTGTTTCGCGCAGATGTAACGGCGCAGGGCGGCGCTTACGCTACCGGGGTGCTGGCCTTGATGACGTCTGCGGCTATCGCCGTAACGTTATCCGCGCGCAGGCTCGGTGAACGAAAACAGTGGGCGTTCATGCTGATTTCCCTGGTCTTCGCCTACACCACTATCACAAACGTTATCGAACAACCCGAGGGTTTAAAGATCGCCCTGGTTTTTGTAGCAGTAATAATGGTCAGCTCTCTATTCTCTAGAGTCTGGCGCTCTACTGAGCTTCGCGTGGACAGCGTAGAACTTGATGACACGGCTCGCGAATTCGTCCGGCAAGCGGCAAAAGGAACGATTCGCATCATCACCAATCGCTGTGATCGTGGGGATGCCCTGGAATACAAAATCAAAGAGGGCGAGAAGCGGGACGACAATCACATTCCGCCCGGCGAGCCGATCTTGTTTTTCGAAGTAACCCCAGGTGACGCATCGGAGTTTTCCGGCGTCCTGAGAATTCATGGGGAACGAGTCGACGGATTCAAAGTTTTGCGCGCTGAATCGCCGGCGGTGCCGAACGCGATCGCAGCGTTCTTACTTTTTCTTCGTAACGAAACCGGAAAACTGCCTCACGTCTATTTCGGTTGGAGCGAAGGAAACCCGTTGTCGTACTTATTGAAGTACGTCGCTTTCGGTGAAGGCGACACCGCGCCAGTTACCCATGAAGTCTTACGCCAGGCCGAGAAGGATCCCGAGCGGCGTCCGATTGTGCATGTCGGAGGATAGAGAATGAACAGTTGTGTCAGTTAGCGTGGCGGAGTAGTATCGGGCCTTGAAAACTTAATGTCTGCCGAAGTTGTCACTCCGAAATGAGGGCAACGCGGGGGAACCAGAGCTTGCATTTTGCAAGCAGGGGCGAATGGTGAGTCATTCAAGACACACCTAGAACACTTTCAGTTCAAGCCCGGCAGCTAACCTCGTAGGCTGAAAGGAAGGGCAGTGCCGCAGTTCAAAGAAACGCGAAGGTGATGCTCCGCGTTTTTTTTCGTTAACGACGATAGTTGGTCGTGAAATGAGGACTGGTTGCGCGCCGCCGAATCGAGTTCGTATGCTCAATGGTTTAATCAGCAAGTCGGCCAGACGAAGGTTCAACCTCTGGCTCTTTCGCGGTGGCCGCCAGCAGGATCAGGATCGCGAACAACACGCGCCACATCGTCAGCACCCCTGGTGGCAGGTCATGTGCCTTACGGGTGTTGACTACTTTTCAACACTCGGTTACCAACCCGGCATCGCCTTTCTAGCCGCCGGTGCACTCTCTCCAACAGCGACTTTGATCTTGATCCTGCTGACTCTGTTCGGCGCGCTGCCTGTTTACAATCGGGTTGCTGAGGAGAGTCCGCATGGCGAAGGCTCGATTGCAATGTTGGAGCATCTCCTTTCACGTTGGAAAGGGAAGCTGTTCGTGCTCGTTCTGCTCGGTTTCGTGGCCACTGATTTTGTCATTACGATCACCCTCTCCGCCGCCGACGCCACTGCACACATCATTGAGAATCCGTTCACACCGGAATTGTTTAAGCACCAGGTCGGTGTCACGCTGACTCTCATTGCCATGCTGGCCGCTGTATTTCTAAGAGGATTCAAGGAAGCGATTGGCCTCGCCGTGATTCTTGTGGCGCTCTATCTGCTGATGAATTTTATCGTTATCGGTTACGGCCTCTATGAACTTATTGCGCATCCGTTCCATTTTCCGGAATGGAAGACAGCTTTATTCCAGCATCCGAAAGTGCACGGAAACCCGTGGCTCATTGTGCTTGTTTCAGTGATGCTTTTCCCAAAACTCGCGCTGGGTCTATCAGGTTTCGAAACCGGCGTGGCCGTGATGCCGCTCATTCGCGGCGACAAAGAACTTGATGCCGACGAGTGGGAGAAAATCCACTCCACTCGCACCGGCAAGGCAGCGGGTCCTCACACTCAAGAGATCCTTCAAAGTCGCATCGCGAACACTAAGAAGCTTCTACGAACTGCCGCCATCATCATGAGTGTGATGTTGATGTCGAGCAGTATAGTCACGACGATCCTCATCCCAGCCGATAAGTTCGTTGAGGGTGGCGAAGCAAACGGTCGCGCCATCGCCTATCTGGCTCACCACTACTTCGGGGACATCTTCGGCTCGGCTTACGACTTGAGCACGATCATGATTCTTTGGTTCGCCGGTGCGTCAGCTATGGCCGGACTGTTAAGCATTGTGCCCCGTTATTTGCCTCGTTACGGCATGGCGCCAGAGTGGGCCAGGGCAAGCCGCCCGCTGGTGATCGTGATTTCGGTAATTGCATTCGCCGTCACTGTAATTTTTAATGCGGATGTGGACCAGCAGGGAGGCGCCTACGCGACAGGCGTCCTTGTGCTAATGACTTCGGCTGCGATCGCAGTCACGCTCGCAGCCCGACGCACAGGTCGCAATTGGCATTTCTTCCTGGTGATCGCAGTCGTTTTTGTTTACACCACTATTCAGAATATTCATGAGCGACCCGAAGGCATCAAGATCGCATCCTTCTTTATTCTGACTATCGTGATCGCGTCCCTGATCTCTCGGGTGTGGCGCTCTACCGAATTGCGCGTTCAGCATATCGAGTTGGACGACCAGGCGCGGGAGTTCATAAAGGAAGCCGCGAAGGGAACAATTCGCATAATCACCAACCGGCGCGATCAAGGTGATGCCGAGGAGTATCGTGCTAAAGAACGAGAGAAGCGGAACAGCAACCACATTCCGCCAGGCGAACCGACACTGTTCTTCGAAGTCACTCCCAGCGATGCGTCTGAGTTTTCCGGGAGCCTGCGTATTCGCGGCGAGAAGGTTGAGGGCTTCAAGATTTTGAGATCTGAATCACCTGCCGTTCCCAATGCGATTGCCGCTTTCCTGCTTCACCTTAGAGATGAGACTGGAAAACTCCCGCACGTTTATTTTGGTTGGAGTGAGGGGAATCCGATTTCTTACCTGCTGAAGTATATTGCTTTTGGTGAGGGCGATACGGCGCCGGTTACTCACGAAGTATTGAGGAAAGCCGAGAAGGATCCCGAACGTCGTCCGATCGTTCACGTCGGGGGTTAGGCCTGATATGCAGATTGCGTTGGAAAGATTTGGGGAGGAACAGCCGGAGGGTTAGTGAACCCCGACAGTTTCAACGTCACCACGATTGGCCAGAAAACACGAACGGCAAAATACTGGTCGCCCCTGCGAAGGATAGAACGGCACGGTAGTTTGTTGTCCACACTGAGCGCACTGCACCGAAACTTCGACTCGTTGCCGCACTCCAGTACTCTGCGCTGCCGTAATCGCAGCCAACCGTTCATTCTTTGCTTGCTTGCATGGCTTACAACGCTTCGGTTCGTTCTTGAGACCTTTGTCATGAAAAAAGACCTGTTCGCCGGCCGTCCAGATAAAATCTTCTCCGCAATCAACACACTTGATGGGACGATCTTGGTAGTCGGATTCGGAACTGACTTCAGGTTCCCGGATGGCTTGGATTTGTGACATGATCGATCTCCCTGGGGTCGCTCAATCCCTGCTTCAATTGATGGTGGGCCGGTAAAAAGAACGGTGACCTGCTGCTGCGGGATGGCTGCTTCCGCTGCGAGATTGGGAATTGAACCCCAATAGGATTTCCGCGCAATGAAAAGTATAACTATGGCGAAATTGTGTCAAGAGTGGGTTGGCCCGGACTGACTTTGACTTGAGGTTAAATTAAACGACGGTGTCATGAATGTGAGATCGTAATGGGCAGGAGAATGGTGAGCGAAAACACTCCGAGCGTGCTGGTGATTGGTTCAGGTGGTCGCGAGCACGCGATTGTTTGGGCGTTGAAACAGTCGTCCGTGACCGCGATCAATGTCTTTTGCATTCCCGGAAATGATGGCATCGCGGAACTGGCTACGTGCGAAAATATTGCTTTGACTGATCAGCAAGCGATTGTTGAGTTCGCAAAGTCCCGAAAAATAACCCTGACCTTTGTTGGTCCGGAAGGGCCACTAGCGGACGGAATAGTGGACACTTTCCTGGAAAATAGGCTGGCCGTTGCCGGGCCGACAGCCGCTGCAGCCAGACTTGAGTCAAGCAAAACGTTTGCGAAAGACTTCATGGCGCGGCATGGGATTCCAACCGCGTCTTATCGCGTCGCCAGTTCTCAATCAGAAGTTGAGGAGATCTTACAAAGCGGTAAGTTTGGTGACGCCCATACGCAAGTAGTTCTCAAGGCCGATGGGCTCGCGGCCGGTAAAGGCGTCGTGGTAGCGGCCTCACACGACGAGGCACGAGTAGCCGCAGGCGATCTACTCAGCGGCAGATTGGTTGGCCCGGAAGCGGCGAATCGCATTCTTATTGAAGAAGCTTTGCTTGGAGTCGAGGCATCGGTACTGGTTTTCTGTGATGGAAAAGACTACCGCCTCATGCCGCCTGCCCGTGATCACAAGCGCATCGGTGAAAATGATACCGGACCGAACACTGGCGGGATGGGGGCTATCACCGACGATTCAATCCTCGACCAGCGGACTGTTGAGCAAATTGAGAAGGAGATTATCGAGCCAACCCTTCGCGGCGCTGAAACTGACGGTTTTCCTTTTCAGGGCATCCTGTTCGTAGGAATAATGTTGACGCGCGATGGCCCAAAGGTGTTGGAATACAACGTACGGTTCGGCGATCCAGAAACGCAGGCAATCCTGGTGCGACTGAAGACCAGTTTATTTGAAATCCTTAGCGCGATCAGCGAAGGAACATTGGGACAGTTAAACGTGGATTGGAGTTCTGAGTCGTCTGCTTGCGTGGTGCTTGCCAGCGAAGGATATCCCGGAGCCTATGAATCGGGATTCAAGATCGATGGCCTCGAAGGGTCGATTGCTGGCAACGATCTGCAGGTTTTCCACGCAGGCACCAGAAAATCTGTGAACGGAGAATGGCAGACTGCAGGCGGCCGGGTGCTGGGTGTAACCGCGACGGGGGATAATCTTGCACGAGCTCTAACCAAGTGTTATGCCGCAGTTTCGCGGATTGGTTGGCAGGGCATGCAATACAGACGAGACATCGGCAAGTTCAAATCGGCAGCGAAGGCGTAGCTACAAATATCGCGTAATTGGTGCAATTTGAAATGCAGGGAGTTAAGAGTTCGTTCGAACATTCGGTCTACGCGGTTTGGTCCCAAGATCCGGAGCCTAAAAGGCTGAACACCAATCTTCTGAACTCGAAGCCCACCACTTCCGCTCAACCAGCCCTTCTGGAAGCTCTGAACTAACTGCTGTTATACTCCGACTCTGATTTTGTAGCGGTAATTTGAACCGGCGCAGGATGCGTTACGTACAACATATGCGGCCTCGCAGAAGTCATGCAGCGGGCAAACAGTAAAAGATCGCACATCTGATTAGGTGGAGGATGAGTGACAAATGGGACTCTGGACAAGACTTAAGCGCACCGGACGCGCGCTGTTTGGCGGGATAATCGAGAAAACTGAGGATCCCGAACTCATTCTTCAGCAAACGATTCGCGACATGCGCGACCGCGTGCCGGAGTTGAATAACTCCGTCGCACAGGTAATGGCGACCGAAAAACTTTTGGCGAAGAATAAGGAACGGCTCGACTCTCAAGTGGTCGATCTGGATTCCAAGATTCGTGCTTCAGTAAAGCTGGGTCGCGATGACATCGCCACTGCGTACATTGGACAGTTACAGCAGGCGCAGCTCGACGCACTAAAGACCTCTCAGCAACTCGAACACGCGACCCTGGCATCGAAGCAGGCGCTGAAGGCTCGCGATAATTATGTTTTGCAGATGCAGCGGCGGACAGCCGAGGCAATGCAACTGATCAGTCAATCCAAGCAGGCGAAATTGCAGGAGCAGCTCGCCCAGACGATGGAGTCGTTTCAGATTGGCGACGACGCATCGACCTTTAACGAGATGCGCGACAAGATTGATCGCCGCGCGGCCGCTGCCGAGGCCAAGATGCAACTTGGAGCAGCGTCAGTTGATAACCAGATGCAGGACATCGAACGCGAAGCGATGGATATGCAGTTGCAAGACAAACTGCTTTCCTACAAGCGCGACATGGGCTTATTGCCAGCCGCTCCTGCGAGTGAACCACAGGCGTTGCCGGCGGAAGGTGAAACCGGCGTTGGTGGGGCGGGCGGCTCGGCTTATAACAATGGCGGCCGCAACAACTAGCTCTCGTTTCGCGTACACAAGCGGTCACGATTTATATGCCCGAGCTGCCGAAGATTGATCTCAAGTATCTTAAAGAAGCCTTCAAAGAGCCGGTAAATTTTTGGGGGATGGCAGGCTTTGCAGTCGCGGCTGCCTATGTTCAGGATGTAACTCCTTTGGTCGCGGCCCTCGCCGCAGAAACAGTCTATTTAGTAACCGTGCCAGCAACTTCACTCTATCGCCGCCTGGTCGATCGCCGTGAGAAGCAGCGACTTCTGAAACTCCGCGACCAGCAGCGCGAAGTAATTATTAAAGGTTTCGATCCACGCGAGCGTGAAGCAGTCGAGTATCTACGCTGGATGAAGAACCAGATCTATTCCAACTACCAGAAGTTCACCGGAACAAAACAGATTCCGATCAATATTCAGAGCCTCGATCAACGTTGGGAGGACTTTGTTGATCTCCTCGACGTTTACCGCCGGCGCAAGCATCATCTTCGTTCGATTAATCGCCAGGCCGTGCAGAATCAATTGACGCAGGCTGAGCGTTCGGTCAATGGATCAAAAGACGATCGCGAAAAAAGAATTCAACAGGCGAATGTTGAGATTCTTAAGCGGCGTGTGGCTGCGTTCAAGGATATCGAGCGCTCGGTGAAACTGGTTGAAGGGCAATTGCAATCGATCGAAAACTTCTTCGGTCTCGTTAACGATCAAGTAGTGACATTGCCGACGCCGGAGCGCGTGTCTTCGCTCGACTTCGAGCAACTCAGTGATTCCATAGCGATGACGAAGCAGATGCTGGAAGAGACCTCCGATACTTTTGCCGCGCTCGATAGTCATAATCGCGATATCGGCAACTACGAATTGCTGCTTTCCAATAGTTCTTCCTCGAAATAACTCCCGAAGATCGTGTCTCGGCGGCTCTGCCGCTCTCCTTGCGGTAAGGCTAGGCTTACCGGAACGCCACTTCCGCTGCAGTGTGCCCAAGTGCTTGGCGAGGCTTAGCAGAACCTATCAGAACCGTTGAGCGCAGCGACCGGGC
>JANNON010000713.1:0-3139 GCA_031399105.1 Blastocatellia bacterium
GACCTGGCTGCATAGACATCACGATGATCTGAGCGCTGGAGCTCGCCACCGAGAATTTCCACCAGCTTTCGGACGCGACCGCCCGCGGCTAGAGACTGCTGTTTCCGGACACTTCGTCCGAATCGCTGATCAACGATTTCAAGCAGGTCGGATTCAGTTGCCAGCAGGTGCCGCACCCAAGATTGCGTTTGACGACGGTCGCCCTGCCTCGCTTCTCGAAGTAATGAGCGGCTTTGAAAGCCGATCGTTTGGCATCGCATTCTCGTTGGCGCTTGCCGAGCTTACGCGTCGGCGCATGCCGTTGGTCATCGACACTCCATTGGGAAATGCCGATTCGAGGTATAGGCCTCGCACGCTTCAGGCGCTTGCTGACTCAGATCTCGACCAAGTGATCATCCTGACGCATGACAAGGAAGTCACGCCCGACCTCGCTGATCTCATCGCATCTCGGACGAGTCAGAAGATGCTGGTCGAGTTCGACATTGCCGGCCGAAATTCTCAAGTGCACCGTGACACATTTTTCGGAAGCGAGAAATGAACCTGTCATTTCGAGAATCTGTTTGGAAGGCGCAATTCAAACCAACGGCACAAGCCGCGGAGATTGAAGAAGAGCTGATGCGTCGACTCGGCCTCAGCAAGCGATACGAGGCCGCCCAGCTGATGCTGGGTCGCTCACTCGTTGAACGGACATCGCCGGCGCCGACCGCTTCCGGCGCAAAGTTCGGTAAGCCAATTCCAGGCGAGAATCTTTTCGGCGATCAGCTCGACGCATGGCTTGCGATCTTTATCATCGACGCAGGTCTCGGTGTCGATGCGACTGTTGAAAACTTGCGATCGGTAGTCGAGGCCCACTGGGAACGCGGCGCCACGCTGCTCAGCAACGACTGGGAACACAGCAATGCGGATCTGATCCTGTTCGCACGCCGCATGGCAGAGCTCATACCCGCTCGCGCCAGATTTGCTGGCGCCGCATCAACAGGTCGTCCCGGCGCGATCGAACTCCGCGTAGGTTCTGTCAGTCAAACCTTTCCTGACGAGCAGCCTGTCAGCTTCGTCATCAATGGTCCCGGAACCTCGCCCCATATTGCCCTTATGGGTCGCTCAGGCTCTGGAAAGACAACAACAGGAACCCAAATCGCAGCACAAATCGTGGGCCAAGCGGCCATCCCAATTCTTTTCATCGATCCCAAGGGCGAGTTTGTAGATGACGGAAAGCTGGTGGGGCCATTTGCCAAACTCCCCGGGGTTCGCGGACTAGAGGTCGGCGTGCAGCCGATACCGCTCGATTTTTCGCCTTCGCGATCTGCGGGCAAGGTGGAGATGCAGAGTTCGGCTCGGCAGTTGGCTGAGTCCGTGCTCAAGTGCTGCCGCACGCCTGGCGACCTGCAACGAGCGCGAATTGTCCGAGTCATCGAGAGCGCGTTCGAGCTGGGTCGCGGCCGCGATTTGGCAAGCATCGCGAACGACTACGAGAGTGCGCTGCACGGGGACGGAAAGGATCCGGACAGCATCCTTGCGCTACTTCGAAATTTGACGGACTTTGGCGCCGGCTGCTTCCAGCCTGACAATGGAATCGACGCCTTCTTCGGTCAAAGCTGGGTGATAAGTCTAAAGAAGCTGCCAGATGACTTACGAAAGCTCGTTGTGCTCATCTTGCTTGATGCAGTAAAGACCTACTTCAGATCGCTTAAGGAGTCGCCAGTGGAAGGCGGCTTCCGCGTCCTCAAAGGCCTGATCGTAATCGACGAGGCCAGGCGTTTCCTGCGAGAGACCCGTTCCGAGTCGCTCGTTGAAATCGTGCGTGAGATGCGGTCCAAGGGTGCGTGCGTTATGTTGCTTTCGCAGGACCCCAGTGACTTTGAAGGCGAGCAAGACGATTTCACTACGCAACTCGGCACGGTGATTGGCTTCAGTTGCAATCAAAGCCGCTCTGGCCTACGTGCACTACGGGGCGTTTTCGGGCGCGCTCTACAGGAACGGGAATTCTCAGACGCATACCTTCCGCCTGGCGTAGCTTTCTGCAAGCTGCCGGGAAGGGCACCTGAAAGAATTACCTGTTGGAGTCCGAACGCGCCCTGAGTTGGTCCGTAACCGGACTCACCATTGCAGCGCCGCGGAAGTAAGCAACAGTTTGACGGATGCAGTAGGTCAGGTTGGTTTGCGTGCGCACGCGCACGTGCACGCAGCGTCCAGGTGGGAGTAGAACCGTGAGCCAAACTGAACCGTCCGGAACTTCTCCAATTTCTCACTACGCTCTTCTTGGAAGGGAGCTCTGGCGCCGAACGCGCGAGCCACTCGGCCATCCAAGTTTCGTTCTCTACGTGTTCGTCGCCATCGTAATATTCGGAGCCTGCGGCGTTTGGATCGAACTCTATAGCTACTTTGCAGCTACGGGTTCACGAACGGGAGATGGTGTTCGTACGGCAATACTCACATTCTTTCCATCATTGGCGGCGGCAGCTGGAAGCCAACTCGTTTGGAATGAGCGGCTCAAGCGAATGCGTGCACTCGCGTTCGCAATGCTCACCGTCTTGATCGTGGCTGCGTTGCTCCTTTTTCAAGATCCGTTTAAGAACGTTCCGGCCGCGATCGGAGGAACAATCTGCTCGATTCTGGCCACATGGATGTGGTGGGTTGCGAACGCTGATGAACGTTCGTACCTAGATGAACCTACTGATCCGGCCGCATCCGTCGGCGGCTCCAACCCTGCGGTTGCGCTCAGCGGCAACCTCAACGACTTCCGGGTGGAGTAGCCAATGCCCATATATCCGCTAACGACAAGGGCCCTCCGGGTCGAGCAGCCCTTGGGGCTTTACTACGTTGTCGTTTTACCAGCGCACGTAGTGCTCGACGTGGCCTTCAGCGACGCGCTTAGCGCGACCTTTGTCGAAGGCTCGCAAGCATACGAATTGGACGGAACTCAGCGCATTCCTCAGGAAAGGCGGTTGGAACCCATCGCCAATTACATCGACCGCACGGATTCTGCATTTCCGAATTCGATCATTCTTGCTGCCAACTATCGAAAGGAAGATGGACTACTCGAAGATCCGGAAAGCGTGGACGACGATGACCCTGACGGGATTCCAGCAGCGGCAAATGGGGGCGCACGGAATGGGGACGATCGATGGAAGATTGTCGA
>JANNON010000455.1:0-7072 GCA_031399105.1 Blastocatellia bacterium
AGGGGTGCGGCAAAGCCGCGAACTCACAAAGAAGCCGAAACAATCAATCGATGATCTCTAGAAAAACTGCACTGTTCATTCTCCTTTTCCACCTGCTCACTGCGTTGACGATTAGTGCGCAAAACACTCAAACGACGAGACTCAAGCTGATTCCCCAACGCGTCTCGCTTACTAAGAACCGCACCTTCACGCTCAATCTGCCGCCGGGCTTTGCAATCAACCCCGCGGTGCAAGGCCTAAAACGAGTGCGGTTTATGGCTCAGAGTCCGGACAGACGAATCTTCGTCACGGACATGTACAACCTCGCCGACAACACCCGTGGTGTTGTTTACATCCTCGACGACTTTGATGCAGTAAGCAGAACCTTCAAAAAAGTTACGACCTACCTGTCCCGGCTGCGCAATCCAAACAGCGTTGCATTCTATACCGATCGAGCTGGTAAGCATTGGTTCTATCTCGCACTTACTGATCGCCTTGTGCGTTATCACTATCAGCCAGGTGAGAACGCTCCGTCGGCCCAGCCGGAAGTGCTCGCGACTTTTCCCGACTATGGCTTGAGTTACAAGTACGGTGGCTGGCATCTCACTCGCACTATCGCGGTTGGCGGCAACGGCAAGATTTACGTTTCAGTCGGCAGCAGTTGCAACGCGTGTGAAGAGAAGGAAGAGGTGCGAGCCAGCATTTTGGAGATGGATCCGGATGGCGGGAACCAGCGTTACGTTGCGCGCGGCCTGCGCAATGCCGTCGGACTTCGTTGGGTAAATGGCAGCCTGTATGCGACCAACATGGGATCAGATCACCTGGGCGATCACATTCCAGCAGACACGATGTATAGCATTCAGGATGAATCCCACTTCGGTTGGCCTTACTGCTATCAATCTGGACCGCGCAGGTTGCCGGATCCAAAGCTCAACCCGCGTTCTGCGAAAATGAATTGTAGTCGCGTGCCCCAGGCATTCGCGGCCTTCGACGCCCACAGTTCTCCGCTCGGATTGGAATATTTTGGCGAGCATCAGAGTGATGAACTGAAGACTTCATTTTTGGTTGGTCTCCACGGTTCGACGAAGAGGCAATTGCAGCGAGGCTATCGTGTTGTGCGGTTGGCTGCGGGTGGTTCTCTCTCCCGAACCCCTGAAGACTTTATCAATGGGTTTCTACAAGGAATGAAAGTTCACGGCCGACCGGTCGACATTTTGAATTACGGCAGCAACGCTTTTCTGCTAACCGACGATTCCGCGGGTGTCGTGTACTACGTTTACAAGAAGTAACTCGAGCTAAGCGGTTCGAATCTCAACACTCCGGGTTTCTGAGACAGGAAGGTGGCCCTGGGAGGTTACGTCTCATTCACCCCAACCTTCAGGTTGGGAATTATCGAACCAAATAAAGTTAGGAACCATTCAATGGTTTCCTAAGCCCCACAAACTCCATAGCTTGCGTTTTAGAACCATTGAAATGGTCCCGGGTGGCACTGGACTACGGCGATACCCAACCTGAAGGTTGGGGTGAATGAGACGAAAGCCTCGTCCTCATGTACCGACTTTGATCAAAGCCTCTCTGAACGGCACGAGCTTTAGAATTGGCTTTCTCCATTTACAGATTGAGCTGCGGCAAGTGGGGCGGGGACAGGGTCCACCTTCCTGACTGAGAGCTGCTCAAATGACCTAGGTTTTCAATGCTTGATGACTTTTCTGACGATTAGCAAGTGAACTAACGAAAAAGGCCCTGGTGGCTTTCCACCAGGGCCGATAAGGATTGAAAGATGCGATCAGCTTAGTCGACGGATTGCGCAACCGTTGGTGACGAAGTTCGCGGTTTCATCGGCACCAAGCTGTCGACACTCTTATAAATCTGCAAATACATCTGCGTTTCGCGCGGGATGAGCGATCGCCAGCCAGCCCCGCCACGACGCAGATAGCCCGGCAGTTTCGCCGCGTTTGAGTTGTAGCCCGCCGCCATCAGTTCCTGCTGGGTTGCCAGCTTTGCATTCATCGCATACTGCACTTCTGAATTCGCCGCGAGATCATTCCAGGTGTCATGCACGTATAGCAGCATCGCTTGCAACGCGTTGCTATGCGTGCGCATGCCGACAACGAAATCGGGAATCAGCCCGACACCGGGATGACGTTGTTTCACGAGGTTGTAGGCCCAGGGAATCATCTGCACCATGCCGCCGGCTCCGGCACTGCTTACCGAATAGCGATAGGTGTCCAATTCGTTGAGGGCATACAACGAGAAAATCTCGTCATAAAGTGCCGCGCGGTTTTCCTGCTTGAACCGCAAATGATCGATGTGCTCAACGAGGCAAAGCCGTTCCGCGATATCAATCAGTTGCGGCGAGACCACGGTGCCTTTCTCTCGTAGACGTTTCGCCGCCAAATCCAGCATCGAGCGAATATATCCACGACCACTCTTCACCAATTCCGGCGACAACAATGCCGGATGGGCTGACGTGTAATACGCCATCTCGCGAAACACACCGTTTCTCTCGATAGGGAACTCCACTAAGAGCGGCGTTAGCGATCGTCCGTTGGGATCAAAAACTGTAACCGCGGTGTTCACCCCATTGGCGCGCAAAACGCGAATAGTCAGCATAGTTCCCAGTGAGCTTGGAATCGTCACCTCCGAACCCTTTTTCAGGAAAAACTCCTTGCTGATATTGACCAAGTGCACACGGTTAGTGGCGCGTTCCAAAGAAGCGAGCGTGACGAACTGAGTAGAAGGTGTAGTCGCTAGTGCGGTCTGCTTGGGCTGCGATCTTAGCAGTCGCTGAGCTTCAGAAATTCGCGCTTGAATAAGCTGTGGTGTCAGCAACGGCAAGGCCCGTTCAGCGTGGCTGGCGCTCGCGTCGTAAGCGACAACCTCCGGCGGGCCAACCGGAACAGTCTCCGTGGCAGCCTGCACCTCTACCTTTGCCGGTGGCGCCGCGACAATTCTTGGACGCGTTGCCGTTTCAACTTCTGTACTTTGAGCAAACGCGGGAATGGTTAGGGAAGAGAGAAAAAGGACTACGAGTGCGACGAGGGAACTTCTTTTCATAATTTTAATTCAGGGTTTCCAGACTAAAACTCACCAGGGGCGGCAAGCGTGGCTTAGATTCGCCGAATAGCTGTGAAGTTGTCAACAAATTTCTGGAAAAAAGAATCAACAAGCCGCGGATAAACGCGGATGACACTGATCCGAAAGAACCAAACGAATCGGAGCTTCTCTTTTCAGATCCGTGTTATCAGCGTTCATCCGCGGCCAACTGCTCTGAACTGCCTCAGCTGATCTCGAAACCCAGGTTCACCACCGCGGTGATGTCCTTGTCCAGCGAAGACGTGTCGTTCATTCCCGAGTCGGAAACTTCGTTTGAGTCCGCCGGTGTAATTTGTAGCACACCAGTTCGAGCCGTGCGTACACTACCGATGCTGCTGCCCGTGCTTTCCGCAATCTTCTCAGCGCGGGTTTTCGCATCCTTAGCCGCCTCGGCCAACATCGTGATCTTCTCGTCGGCCAGCTTCGTGTAGTAATACTCGGGCGCCATCGATTCGATCAGAATGCCCTGATTAATCAACTCCGTCGCTTCGCGAGCCACCTGGGAAATCTTGTCGACATCGTTTGAGCGCACTACCAACTCCTGACGAAGCGAGTAGCCGGTAATTTGTCCCGTGTCTTCGCCCTCCGAGTTTCGCGCGTGTAGTGTTTGCGAAGAGATGGCCGAAACCGTGATTTGGTTTTCGGGAATTCCCTTGCCTACGAGATATGACTTCACGCGCGGCACCGCTTCGGAAAGCGATCGATAAGCGTCGGCGAGCGCGGGCGACTGGTAGGAAATGCTGGACTTCCAGATAACCAGGTCCGAACGAATCCGCTTCTTAGCTGAACCAGTAACCGTGATGGTCTGATCACCGCGTTTGCCTCTGACAAAGGAGAAGCCGCCGACCGCTGATGCGATGACAAGGCCTAGGGCCAGCGCCACTCCTGCCATTAAAACTCCTGATCTTTCGTTGTCCATTCAAGTGCTCCTGTCTGGGACCTTAACTTCGAGCCCGCGCAATATACATTGGAAAGGTCGCTGGCAGATAGTGGTTACTCCGGTGGCCCGATCCGGACAGCCACAGCGCAAGATTGTAGGGGCGTCCCTCCGTGGGCACCCCTCGTTGGTCCTATCGCTGATTGCAGATGACCAAAGCCCCCGGCGAGGATTGAAAACTGCTGCTCCAAAAAGACTTTGAATGAAACGAGGGGTGCCCACGGAGGGACACCCCTACAACTTCGCTACGGGACTTTTCGCGAACTAACGGTTTATCATCCCCCATGCAAAACAAAGAGATCCGTTTCGCCAGTCGCCCGTCTGGCATGCCGACCCTTGAGAACTTTCTGATTCAGGACGCCGCGATGCCGCAGCCACAGGAGGGAGAGGTTCTGCTGCGCACACGATACATCTCAGTTGATCCTTATCTCCGCGGAAGAATGCGCGAGGGCAAGTCGTACATCGCGCCTTTTGAAGTGGGCCAGGTTATCGTCAGCGGCGCTGTCGGTGAAGTTTTGGAATCAAAGGACCCAGGCTTCAAAGCCGGTGACACGGTCGTCAGTGGGGCACTTCCCTGGAGCTTGTATGCAACCGCGAAAGGCGCAACTCTGCAGAAGATTAATCCGAGCCTCGCTCCTGTTTCGACAGCGCTCGGTGTTCTGGGCATGCCGGGCTTGACCGGTTATTTTGGACTGCTCGATATCGGCCAACCAAAACCGGGCGAGACGGTGGTCGTCTCAGGCGCGGCGGGCGCAGTCGGCATGGTCGTCTGCCAGATAGCGAAGCTTAAAGGCTGTCGCGCGGTTGGCATTGCGGGCGGTGAAGACAAGACGGCGTACCTATTAAACGAGCTGGGCGTGGATGCCGCCATCAACTACAAAACTGCTGAAGGCTACAAATCGGTAAACGAATTGCGAAAGGAACTTAGTGCTGCTTGCCCGAAAGGCGTTGATATTTATTTTGACAATGTGGGCGGCGACATCTCCGATGCGGTGATGCCGCTAATTGCACCCGGCGCTCGCATTGCCATCTGCGGTCAGATCTCCGTCTACAACCTCGAGCAAGCCGACGTTGGATTGCGCCCGCAACCTTACCTGCTGGTGAACAGCGCATTGATGAAAGGATTCATCATCACGCAATACATGTCGCAGTTTGGAAAAGGCATTGCCGAAATGGCTCAGTGGTTGGCCGAGGGAAAGTTGAAGAACGCTGAAACCGTGGTGGAAGGATTTGAGAATACGCCGCTAGCGTTTATTGGTTTGTTTAAGGGCGAGAACCTTGGCAAGCAGATCGTGAAGATTTGAAAAATGAAATTGGCAAAAAACAATTAGCCGCGGATTAACGCGGATGACACGGATCAGGAAACAACTCGCGCAGCTGATGCTCTCGTTCTGATCTGCGTCAACCGCGTTGATCCGCGGCTACTTTCTTAATCCCGCCGACTGCCAGTCAACCTCAGCAGCATGAAAAACAGATTGATGAAATCCAGGTAGAGCGAAAGCGCGCCCACCACCGCAAATGAACCAGTCTGGCCTTCAGGTAACGCCACCGCCATGTGCTTCAAACGTTGCGCGTCATAAGCCGTGAGGCCCGTAAAGATCAGTACGCCAACGATTGAGATCACGAATTGCAGAGCATCATTCTGCCAGAATATTCCCACCACCATCGCCAGGATAAGGCCGATCAATCCCATGAAAAGAAACTGGCCCCAACCAGCGAGACTCCTTTTGGTAATCGTTCCGAACACCGCCATCGCGCCGAACATCCCGGCTGTGATCACAAAGGTCGAAACGATCGACGCGCCGGTGTAGGCCAGCAGAATGACTGAAGAGGTTACGCCAGTCAGGGCTGAATACAGCATGAAGAGTGCCGCAGCGGTGGCCGGAGCCATCTGTTCAACTCGAGCGGAGAGATAAAAGACCAGCCCGAGCTCAGCAAAGATCAGCGCCCAAAACACCAGCCGGTTTAAAATCAATGTCTCGATCAATGTCTGTGATGAAGCGACTGCGAAAGCCGCTATCGAAGTAATCAATAACCCTGCGAACATCCAGCCGTAAACTTTGCTTAGAAACGCACCCACGCGCTCAAGGCTGAATTCAGGCGTTGCATAAGAAGGTTGGTTCCAGCTCATCATTGTCTCCCGGTAAACGATTCAATCTTGCGAATCAGCTTGTATTGTAACCCGCTTAGCGAAATTCCACCTTCATCAATCAATCCGGTTTGGATGGAATTCTCTCAGCTATCTTGTTTTCACGGAGGGGCGCACACGAAGTAGCGCCGCTACAAAGTTTTTATGAAACTCGCCATCGCCGAGAGCGTGTGCGTGGGCTGATCCACATGAGGACTATGACCACAGTCTTCAAGCACGAGTGAGCTCACGGGAACGCGACAACCTTTCTCGATCGCTCTGATTTGCTTTAAGGTCCCGTACTCATCGTCCGCTCCCTGAATCAGGAGCACCGGCACATCAATCCCCGACAGAAATTCCTCGATGTTCCACGATTGAAATTCCGGCGCGAGCCAGATGTCATTCCAGCTCCAGAATGTTTGATCGACATCTCGTTTGTGATACTTCGCTAAACGCTCCCGCAAATTCCCTGAACGATACGACTCGGCAATGGCACGAATGCTTTCAATCCCGCTCTGCTCAACAAAAACGTGTGGCGCCTCTAGAATCAAACCTCGTAACCGCGAATCTTTGGAAGCGCCGGCATGAATCAAAGCAATTGATCCCCCATCGCTGTGGCCGACAAGGACTGCTTCTCGAATCTTCATCGTGTCCAGCACCATCGGCAAGATTTCCAGCGCCTCGTGATGCATGAACTTTACTGCACGCGGAGAGTCAACGTTGTCTGAATCGCCGTAGCCCGCACGACTGTAAACCAGAGCTCCCCATCCAGTGGCTGCCGCAAGCTGCGCAGGAACATTTCGCCAGAGAGCAACCGAGCCAAGACCTTCATGCAGAAACACGAGTGTCGGCGCTTGCTCAGGACTCGGACCATGCCACTCGAACGCTTGCCGTATCTCAAAATAGAAGACAAACAGCTCGAGTTCGAGTGG
>JANNON010000456.1:0-23313 GCA_031399105.1 Blastocatellia bacterium
GGAGTGCGCCGACTTGTCGGCGCTTTAGCTCGCCACGGACTCAACGAGTCGTAGCGAAGCATCTAACCAACAAAACGAGTTAAAAGCGCTGACAAGTCGGCGCACTCCAAAGGCTCCGCCTTACGAAACTCAAAACTCAAAACTCAAAACTCGAAACCAGCGCGATTCGCGCCTGCTTGCAGCCCCCACGCTCGCCCTCTATAATCCCACCCGCGGCGCATTGGTGTAGTTGGTTAACACGCTGCCCTCTCAAGGCAGAGATCACGGGTTCGAGTCCCGTATGCGCTACCATTTACCTTCAGTGTTACGCTCGCTGACTCGCCATACACGTTTGTCTGGGTAACGGCTCGGTAAGAAGGGGTTCCGAACCCTCCCTCTAATTCACAGCGTCCGCCAAGAACGAAGCAATTCAGTTGTTGGTACCCAGCTCGGGGTTTAGTCAGCGCGGTATTGCACTCGACGGATGCGACCTTTATCTGTCGCTCCAAACTCATCGAGCTCAAACTTCCAGCGCCGCGAAACCTGCGCAATCGTTTTCGCCCTCGTTTCACACGAAACACTTTCACCAAAACGTCCATTGTTATTAATTGAGCCGCCAAAATCTTGGACCGATTTCTAACAGTGCCAACCGGAGGGTGCCCGACAGAACTCATTTTTTACGTTTGGTGCTAACCGGCTGGCAGCTAACCTGAGAGGCTTAGAAATGCGAAAGAACATTACCGGCCAACAACACCCATTCTTCCAGGGAAGGAGTGGAGAGCCTCAAGTTATTGCACATCGCGGAGGCGCGGGAGAGTGGCCCGGGGAAACGATTTATGCTTTTAAACAAGCAGTGGCTCTGGGCGTAGACATCCTGGAGATGGATATTCGTCACACTAAGGATGGCGGCATCTTTCTAATGCACAACAGAAATGTAAAGGACACGACTGGCGAAGATCTTAAGATCAGAAAGATGGAAGCGAAGGACGTTCGTAATCTTGATGCCTCGCACTGGTGGCGCGTTCGAGGAATGAGTTTTCCATCGGGACCGGATCTCAAGGTTCCAGAGCTCAAACAAGTCCTCAATGAATTTCGTGATCATGAGCAACGAATCGTCATCGAGATCAAACCCCGGTTCTTTCCCCGGGAGCTAATTGAGGAACTTGGCATGCTCATCACGAGTCTGGGAATGACGGACAGAGTATTGGTTGCTTCTGGTTGGCATCGGCCTCTCCGTATCTTTCGCAAGAAGTTCGACAAGATCGCAACCTCAGCTTCAATTCTCGAAATGATCGGCTTTCGCTATTTGGGGATTCGTCCTAACGCGCAAGCGATTCAGACGATCTCCCGAGCCTGGATATTTGAGCGTATCAACGAAAAGTTTATTAAGCGGGCCAACGCTGCGGGTCTCGCTGTGGATGGCTGGACCGTTAATCACCCTGAAGAGATGGGACGATTGATAAAGGCTGGTATCGATGGAATCATTACGGACCAGCCCACGACGCTCATGAAGTTGTTGGGACGAATATGAAACTAGTTTTTTGAAGATCAGGGCACTGTGGTCAGGACTTGTGAGGTAAACCTGATTTGCTTGGTGAACCTATGACTCGACATGGAGACGGCTCAGCATCGTAGCAGCGTCGCGCGCCCACGTTTCCCGGTAGACAGCGAGGATTAAGAGGTCAACATAGCGCCCATTCCAAAACACATGTTCCTTTAGCCTGCCCTCCTCAACGAAGAAGCGCCCCAACCCACTCTTGAAAGCCTCATAACTCTCCTCGGTAGCCTCCATGTAAATCTTACGGAAGGGCCAAGTCGTAAAGGCATAGTGAAAAGCGAGCAGCACGCCTTCAGCAATTAAACCCAAGCCCTGCGTTTCCGATGGACCTAGCGCGGACATATAGGCGAAGCCATCGCGGAAATTTGGAGAGGTTATTGCGACCAGTCCAAACGCCTTCTGAGTGCTAATGCCCTCAACGATAAATTGCGCAAGGACGCTATCCCAGAGTGATGAAGCGATCTTTTCAGGGCTGGGTGTTGCCCCCGCAAATCGCACACGTCCCCCCGAGTGCGGCGAGGTCATGAGTTCGTAGAGAAAGAAGCTGTCCTGCTCTGTAATGACACGCAAGCGGATGCGCCGCGTGCTCATCAATACCGAGTTCCTTTTAGGATGCTCTCCGGCGCTGGGGTTATCAGACAAGGATTAAGGCTCCAACGAGAACGAGCAGCGCTGCGGTGGCAGAAGCAAGGCCATCAGCCTTCTGTACGAAGACGTCAGCACTTCGAAACTGGCTGGCAGCTGAAAATTGAACCAGGAGCGGGACGGCGCGCCCCAACCCGAAGCCGAGACCAACAAGGACAGCGTTTGCCAAGGTCGTGTGTGTCATAAGAACAGCGAACAGCAGAATGTAGGGGGCTGCCGCCGGGACATAGGTTCTTACACCAGTGCCCAACTCAAATCCAAACCGATGGGCCCCCTTAACAAGGCTTCCACCGAATACTTCTGCGGGGATTTGGCGACGTGATTCAGGTAGGTCTATGAATCGCAACAAGCGGCTGTGCTTGCATAGCCAAATGAACACGGCTCCCATGATTAGCAAAACTACCCGCATACGAATGCTAAGCAGCTCGGTGAAGCCGCTCAACAGCCACGCTGTTATAGCGGTCAGCAGTGCTCCACTGGTTGTCCCCGCCACGTAAGCTACGAGGATCTTGAAATCGAGAAGGGAGCGCCGTCTCTTGAGTGGCAGCAACACGGCTGCGCTATTTAGACTTCATATTGATCCCGACAGCGACAACGCTGCGGCGAGACCTATCGCAAGGGCGACAAAAGACTCCACAAGGGCGAGCTGTGCCATCGTGATTAGGCCAGCCGGGATCAACCAGACCCAGGGAAACGGTCCCTTTGTGGCTTGGTCTAGCATGGCGTTAACTGGTCGTCGCAAGACACCAATCCCTGACAGATGGTGCTATCCCAGTAGTTTCGGTCTGGATACTTCTTGTAACCGTCGTGACAGCGGTAGACGGATGAGTGCTGGCAGTTTCCGCAAGCCCCTTGGATCTTCCATTTCCACGCATCTTTTCCATTACAAACGTCCGGCTCCCGGTCCTTGTACTGGATTGAGCCCCGACTTCCGACAAAGTGCCAGTTATAAGAGGGATTGTTGTCCGGGTCTGCAGCTTGTTCCGCGCAAGTCGCGCAGTAAAACGGATCCATGTGCTCTGGAGCAAAGCCAAAACAGGCTTCGTTGCAAGTGGCGTTATAGTTGTAACCTCCACAGTCCGTACCGTAGGTCGTATAACTTGCCGCGGCAATCGAGGCTTGAAGCTTGGAGACTTCGGCAACGCTGGGGAAGGCGGTCTGCCGAAAGCTGTTCATGAGCTTTAGGCTAAGCGGCACTCCCAACGATTCAAGAATGTTACCTGAACCCTCGGGGTGTAATGGATAAGCCTCAGCCAATTCCGAAGCAGCAGCGCTTCGTCGGCCAACCCGTATGGCAGACTCAATAGTTGGAATGTCTTCTATGTCAATACTCACGACGATACCTCCTTCATCCGGTCAATACAGAAACAGAACGTAGGGTTTCCCTGTGATTATTCACAAGATTGCCCAGCGAGCTGGATGAGTTAATGGGCGACGCCTTCACTACCTTCCCCTCTTCGGTGACTAGCGCAAAAGGGGTCACCTTAATTCCAAGGGCCACGCTGACCTTTCGGCCGTCGTCGAGGAGTATGATTCCTGATGGCAGGAGGGGAGGCGGCAAGGGTGGTTGGTCCACCCAGGTAATTGCCAGCGGTGTTTTCAAAACGAGCGCGGGTAAATCACTAAGCACACGCTTGCAGGATTTGCAGTTAGCGGAGAGGAAAAGAAAAACGCACGCGGGCGGAACAACCTCACCAAAAAGGTCCTGCAATCCTTTGCCGAGGAGATGGCTATAGGGTTGCGCTGCTTTCGGAATGGGCTGGGCCATTTCGAGGCGCTGGAGCCGAATGTACAAATTTCCGACGATGAGTACCAGTAACGCCACTGCTAACCAAGTGACGAACAAAGCGGCCACCACGAAGTTTGATCTCAAATCAATCATCAACGCAACCATGTCCTCATCTCTCGTTAATTTCCGCGCGCGGCATCGACGCTGGGAGCAAAATGATGATCAGGGCAAGAGTGACGCCCCACGCGAGTGGCAGCGCCACCGAAATGCCGATAACTCCATAAGTGCCATCTACTGGCCCACCGAAGCCCAATCCTGTTGCCAGTAGCCCAAAACATGACGTCAGAATCAGGGCAAAAGCCGGGACAAGGGATACGGAGGTCAGCGGGCCCTCCAAGGGTGAACATCCGCAGGACGTCATTCGGTCGGGATTATGCAACAGTCGGTTGATGTAGGACGCGAAAGCACCGCCAGCGATGCCGCACATACCGAACAGTATGGAGGCGCTGACCGTTGCAGTCTCTTTTACCAACAAGGTCAGTAAAAGACTTCCCGCCACAAGTTCAAAGGCGGCGATGACAAACGCGATCGTCATGGCGAGACCGGCTGGCACAATAGTGTGTTCTTTCATTAGGTCTCGGAAACGGCCAAGCCCCAGGGTATGACCGAGGCCGCTCGTCAATAGAGTTGCAGCCAAATAAGCAAGGGCGAGGTAGTAAACGAACGTCAACGGCGGCTTCTCCTGGGAATCCATTCCACCCGCAAGCTCTCAGCAATAGCCAACATTTCCTGCACTTCAATTTCCGAAGTGTCTCGTTCCCGCTCGCTTGCCGGCATGGCCTTTTCTTTCGCACCCAGGCTGTGTAAGCCCGTCTCTGGCCGCACAGTCTTCGTGGGGGTGTCAATCCTTACGACCGCCGAACCACCAACAAAGAGCAGCGCGTTGCTTGTCTTCCGCAAACGGAAGAGTTCGCCATTGTCCGTGACGTATCCGCTTGCCCTGGGAACCCCTTCGAGTGTGCTGGGAATTGCGGGCTGAATGTTCAGTATTCCTAAACGGGGAATCTCCTTGACCACGGCTGGTTCCCTGGGACGAGGCGTCACCGGAGATTCGATCATAATTCCCCTTGAACTCTCACGGAATTGAAGCGTATCGAAAATCTCGATAAGCCTGTCAGCCTCCGAACCAGACAACGAGGTGGTGAGACAGCCTTTCGAGCCTTCCCAAGCTCCTAAGACCAAAGTTCTTTTGCCGTTAGTCGCCGTTGGCAATTCCACTTCGGCGATTCGAAGAGTTCCACCCTTGAGTGAGTAATCTTCAATCGACTTGATGGTAGTGTCTGGAAATTCGGAGCGAACTGCTTTCTCGACAGTTTCGCTGTGGCCAGCGGGAAAGGATGAGAAGGGATGGGCACGCATAAGCGAAGGAACTATCGCCCATCCGCTAGCGCTGCATTGCGTCGACAGATCTGCGTCAGCTTCAATGGAAACGACTGACCCGTCAATCGCCAGGTGTTCGGTTTTCATTGTCTTTTCCTCCAGAACTCTGTGGTTAGTGCATGCGAGGTTCTAACCAGGAAATGACTCGGGCCCTAGATCAAATCCGGCCTACCGGCAAATCATGTGTTGGAATTTTTGATCATGGCTGAGGAATCGTGAAAGTTTAGTAAGTCAAAACAACAGAGGACTCGGCATTAAAGAATGTGAGGCCTATGAGAGGGCCTCCATCAGCCGAAAGTTGGCGCTTGAATGCAGGCAAAATACGCTCACCTAGCGCCAATGTCAATGCTCTTATGCAACTTCATTCTTGCGGATTTTTGGGGAAGTTTTGATGCCGCGTGCAAATCTCGGCAGGACTTGCTTCCTGTAAATTTCTCGGCCAAGCCATATCCCCAAGAATGTCTGAGCTAGACCTGCGCCCGGCTTTGCACAAAGAGTCTGGAATTACCCAATACCTTGGTCCGTGAATCAATTTGCCCCGTCGGAACGCTCAACGGTTCTGGTTGCAATCCAACGCCGGGTTACAATCTCGGTTTAGTGCTAACCGCAAACATCCGGTAGAATCCTTTCGTTAATCCACTCCCAAACAAAGTGACACGATGAAAAACTCTCTAAGTGAAGAGTCGCTTCGCGATCTCTCCAGCCGACTAAAACAGGCGAACGAACATTTTGCCGCGCGCTACCCGGGCGAAAGCGGATATCGGCAGCCGGTCCATACGGTTTATGGCGGCGCGCACCTCTTTCAAGCCGACACGGCAGTTCGCCTGGGAGCACTTGCGCGACGTTCGCTCGACGCGTTCGCGCCAGACTTTCTGGTGCTCGCCAGAGCTATCGATCTGCGTGGAGCCAATGAACTTCCCGAGCAGATCTCAGAAGCAACTGAGTTGGTGTCGCAGCTCGAGACAGAGCCCGAAGCCGTTCGCCGCGAGAACAAGACGGCATGGTTGGCCTACACGATCTATAAACGAGTGAACGAAAAATTGCGGCGCGAACCGGTCGAGGATTTTCGCATCGACTTTGAAGACGGCTACGGCAATCGACCTGACGACGAAGAGGACGGTCACGCAGAGTCGGCCGCGATTCAAGTTGCGGAAGGGATGAGGAACGAAACGCTGTCGCCCTTCATCGGCATTCGCATCAAAACGTTTTCCGAAGAGTTGCGCCAACGCAGTATGCGAACGCTTGATATCTTTATGACCAGCTTGCTGGAAGAATCGAGCGGGAAGTTACCCGACAATTTCGTGGTCACGTTGCCGAAGATTACTGTTCCCGAACAGGTTTCGGCGCTGGTCGATCTCTTTGAACTGCTGGAGAGTAAGACGGGTCTTGCATCGGGCTCGCTGAAACTCGAGCTGATGATTGAGACGACGCAATCGATTATCAACGAGCGCGGTGAGATAAATCTGCCCAGGCTTTTGGAGGCGGCCCGCGGTCGCTGTGTCGCTGCTCACTTTGGTACTTACGACTATACGGCGAGTTGCAGCATTACAGCGGCGCACCAGCACATGCTGCATCCGGCCTGCGACTTTGCAAAAAACATGATGCAGGTATCGTTTGCCGGAACCGGCATTTGGTTGTCAGATGGCGCCACGAACATCATGCCGGTCGCCCCCCACCGCTTTGTTGAGGGCGGCACGCCACTGACCGCCAAACAGATCGAAGAGAATCGCACGACGGTCCATCGGGCGTGGAAGCTGCATTACGATCACGTTCAGCATTCGCTTCGCAATGCTTTTTATCAGGGCTGGGATTTGCACCCGGCGCAGTTGCCAACTCGTTATGCCGCGATCTATGCGTTCTTTTTGGAGAGTCTCGACGCCGCGTCTGAGCGTTTGCGTAACTTCGTCGAGAAGGCCGCCAAGGCGACGTTGGTGGGCGATGTATTTGACGATGCTGCCACGGGCCAGGGGCTGTTGAATTATTTCCTGCGCGCGATCAACTGCGGCGCGCTAACGGAAGAGGAAGCGATTGATTTGTCGGGCTTGACGGTTGCGGAACTGCGATCAGGATCGTTTGTGAAGATACTGAAAAACCGGCAGAGCTTGTAAATGAAGTCAGTACCGTAACGCAGTTGCGTCGGGTCAGCGGAGGAAAACAACAAGATAGTGGTGACGAACATCGACCCGACGCTACCGCATGCCGGTACTGACCTCATGCTGTGAAATCTGTGGGATAGATCTTATTGAAGGAAGAGATGACTGTGAAAAAAGCTGTTGCTCTATTACTTATTGCGGGATCGATTGTCATGACTTCAATTGCTCAAAAGCAGGAGCCCAAAGCGACCGGTGGTCCGGAGCTGGTGAAGAAGATTGCTCGCTTCTCCCCCACCGTCATGACTGCCGACATGTCCAAACTTTCATCCGGAGACAAGCAGGCGCTCGCGAAGATCATCGCCGCCGCCAAGTTGTTTGATCCGCTTTTTCTGCGCCAGGTGTGGAGCGGTAATGAAGCGCTTAAACAAAAGCTTGAAGCCGACAAGAGTGAAGCCGGCAAACTGCGACTCCACTACTTTCTGATCAATAAAGGTCCCTGGTCCCGTCTCGACAATGACGAACCCTTTATCGAAGGCGTGCCGGAAAAAGTTGCCGGCGCCAACTACTATCCCGAAGACATGACCAAGACGGAATTTGAATCCTGGGTGTCGGCACTCCCAGCAGCTGAGAAGAATAAGGCGACTGGATTCTTCTGGCTCATTCGCCGCGGTCCCGATCGGAAGTTGATGACGGTTCCGTACAGCCAGGAATATAAGGAGTTTCTGCAACCAGCCGCAAAACTGCTGCAAGAGGCTGCGGCACTGACAACGAACGATACGCTGAAACGTTTTCTTAACACGCGCGCTGCGGCCTTTGCCAGCGACGATTACTACGAAAGCGATGTCGCGTGGATGGACCTCAATGCTCCGATCGAAGTCACCATTGGTCCTTACGAAACTTATGAAGACGAGCTTTTCAGTTACAAAGCTGCATTCGAAGCTTACATAACGCTTCGTGACGAGGCTGAGTCAGCAAAGCTCGCACGGTTTAGTCAGTATTTGCAGGAACTGGAGAATAATCTGCCGATGGATGCGCGCTATCGGAATCCGAAGCTCGGTGCCGCATCCCCGATTCGCGTAGTAAATGAAGTATTTAGTTCAGGCGAGGGAAACAGCGGCGTGCAGACTGCCGCGTTCAACTTGCCAAACGATGAGCGCGTGGTGAAAGAGAAAGGCTCCAAGCGCGTCATGCTGAAGAACGTGCAGGAAGCAAAGTTCAAAAAAACGCTCGTGCCCATCTCGCAGGTTGTTTTGGCGCCGGCGCAACGCACCGCGTTGTCATTCGAATCGTTCTTCACACACATCCTCGCGCATGAATTGATGCATGGGCTTGGGCCACACAACATCACGGTCGGCAGTGAAGAGACAACCGTGCGCAAGCAGTTGAAAGAACTGTCGTCCGCGATGGAAGAAGCCAAAGCCGATATCACCGGGCTATGGGCATTGCAGTACTTGATCGACAAAGGCGTGGTCGAAAAGAGCATGGAGCAATCTCTCTACACGACATTTCTCGCGAGTTGCTTCCGGTCAGTGCGGTTTGGCATTAGTGAAGCACACGGCAAGGGCATCGCCGTGCAGTTCAACTATCTGACGGACGAGGGTGCGTTTGTTTTCGATCAGAAAACGGGAACGTTCAGCGTCGAGCCGTCGAAGATTAAGGACGCAGTGCGAAAGCTGACGCGTGAGATTCTGACGTTGCAGGCGGAAGGTTCGTATGAGAAAGCGAAGGCGATGCTGGACAAGTACGGCGTAATGCGTCCGGAAATGAAAAGCGCGCTGGATAAGCTCAGCAACGTGCCGGTCGATATTGAGCCGGTCTTTCCAATGGGTAAATAAATAAAAAGCACACAGCGAACAGCAAACGAGCGAACAGCGACAGCCAGAGCAGCCGCCTTGGCCTCGTTTAATGCGGAGCCTTTGGAGTGCGCCGACTTGTCGGCGCTTTTTCTTTGCTTGAGTGACTTTGGTTTGATCCCGAACATCGGACGGCTAAGCCGGTTTTGAGTTGCTCGCCGCAAGCAAGAGTCGTCCCACGCTCAGCAAAAAGCGCCGACAAGTCGGCGCACTCCAAAGGCTCTGCCGTAAAAACGTCCCAAGGCTGCCCGGGCTTGTTTGCTGTCCGCTGTTCGCTGTCTGCTGTTCGCTGTTTGCTCCCCCCTCAGGAGTCGTCAACTAAACAATCATGAGGCATTGTTCGGACTGACGACTCCTTTCGATCAGGGTGAGGACAACTCGGTAAAGAACCCCTGACAGCAAAGACGACTAATCGCTGACTGGCCGGTGACAGGGCCACTCCTCTGGTTTAATCCAGCCCTTCATAACTCTCAAATAAAGTTTCGAAAGCCAGCCGCTTGGCAAATGCAAGTGTGAGATACGGCAAAAACTCTGTCGTGTTTGTAAGGCTCGCGCAGATTACTGTTGGGTTGTGAAGCTTGTCAACGATGAAATGCGGAATGGTCGATCTCGAGTTGATACAGAAATTCAAGCATGGATGGTCCAAGGTTAGCGAGGTCCATCGCTAAAATAAAAAGCGCCGACAAGTCGGCGCACTCCAAAGGCGCTGCAACTCGAAACTTGAAACTTGAAACTCGAAACTCGAAACTCAGTACTCAGTACTCAGCACTCAGCACTCAGCACTCAGCACTTCCTTCCATGAATCCAGTTTCTTTTCCGAGAATTCGGAAACACCTTCATCGTTACAAATCAAAACTTTGCTCGGCTAACCGCTTCATGCTAAAAGTGGCGAGCATTCCAACTCGGTATTCCCTGGAGGACATCTGAATGGTTCAGTGCAAGCGTTCGGCGAACTCTCGCCGCGTCTCGGTTCCACGTGCGTTCACAGTTTGCGGCTCGCTCTTGCTTGTCGTCTTTGCATCCGCGCTTTTCAATCTGCGCGCGCAAACCACAACCGGACAAACGCGACTGCTGCGCACACCAACAGTCAGCTCCACTCAGATCGCTTTCGCTTACGCGAACAATATCTGGAGCGTCCCGCGCGCCGGCGGCACTGCTCAGCGCTTAACCAGTTTCCAGGGACAAACGATGAATCCGCACTTTTCGCCTGACGGAAGGTGGATCGCATTCAGCGGCGAGTATGCGGGCAATCTCGACGTCTACGTCGTTGCCGCAGAAGGTGGTGAACCGCGCCGTGTCACGTGGCATACGGGCGGCGATTTGGTCCAGGGGTGGACGCCTGATGGTAAGTCGATCATGTTCACCTCGGGCCGCGCTACTTGGGCGCCGGCTGGTACGCCGCGGTTTTGGACGGTGCCGGCCGCGGGTGGCGTTGAAGAGCCGATGGCTCTGCCGCGTGGTTACCAGGGAGAACTTTCAGCAGACGGTTCCCACATCGCTTATCGCATGAACAACTCGTGGGATGAAGAACGCCGCAACTATCGCGGCGGACAAAACCGGCCGATTTGGATCGTCGATCTAAAAACATATGAGGTGGTGTCGCCGCAATGGACCGAGTCGAAGGACGTCGATCCCGTTTGGGTTGGCGACTCGGTCTATTTCATCTCGGACCGCGATGGAGTGGCAAACATCTGGGCGTACGAAACTGGAAGTAAGAAGACCTCGCAAATCACTCGCTTCAAAGACTTCGACATTAAGGCGCTGAACTCCGGCGCCGGCGCGGTCGTGTTCGAGCAAGGCGGTTATGTTCACGAACTCGATCCGCGCGCAGGGAAAACGCGTCAGGTCAGCATCAGTGTGACCGGCGATTTTCCCAGGATGATGCCGAACTGGTCCGACGTCTCCACACGCATGACCAATATTTCGCTTTCGCCGACCGGCAAACGTGTCCTGGTCGAGGCGCGCGGCGAGATCTTCACCATCCCGGCAGAAAAAGGTGACGTGCGTAATCTTACGAACTCGAGTAGTTCAGCGGAGCGCGAACCCTCGTGGTCCCCCGATGGAAAGTCTGTCTCCTATTTCAGTGATAAGTCTGGCGAATATGCGCTGCTGATTGAAGCCGCTGATGGACTCGCTCCGCCGCGTGAAATCAAGTTGCAGAAACCAACTCGTTACTACACAGCTTCCTGGTCGCCGGATTCAAAGAAGCTCCTGTTCAGCGATACGAATCTGAAAGTCTGGGTGCTCGATGTTGCGAGCGGCACGGCAAAGATCGTGGGCCAGGATCCGTGGATGGTGCCGCAGCGTACTCTCAATCCGGTATGGAGTCCGGATTCAAAGTGGGTCGCTTACTCAAGCCGGCTCAGCTCGCTCTACCATGCAATCTTTGTCAGTAACGCCGACACCGGTGAAACGAAGCAAGTTACGGATGGGTTGGCCGACGCAGTCTGGCCCGCCTGGGATGCGAATGGAAAATATTTGTGGTTTCTCGCCTCGACCGATTTTGGCCTGCGTTCGCAGTGGTTGGATATGACGTCCTACGATCGCGAGGAGAACTTTGGACTTTATTTCGCAGTCCTGAAGAAAGGTGAGCCAAGTCCCTTGCTTCCTGAAAGTGACGAAGACAAAGGTGTCGGCTCGGGTGGACCACCGCTGCCGCCCAGTCCCATTCCCGGTGGTCGTCCCGGTCCGCGTCCTTCACCGGAAGCAACCGAGACGCCAGTCGAAGCAACGCCAGGCGAACAAACTCCCGGCACACCACCCCGGCGACCTCGTGCGCCAATCAATGTGCAGATCGATTTTGAGGGACTGCAACAGCGCATCGTCGCCGTCCCCGGAGTTCCGGAACGACAGTATTCGCAGCTGCGTGCGGGTGCTGATGGCACTGTTTTCTATCTTGAGACAAGGCAGGGGCAGCCTCAGTTTGGTCCCGGCGCGGGAAGCGAGTTGTTTCGTTATCGCTTGAGCGATCGGCGTGCGGCGACTTTTGTAACGGGCGTGGCCGAGTTTGATTTAAGTGCGGATGGCAAGAAACTTCTCTATCGCACTCCGACCACTCCGCCAGGAATTCCGGGAGGCACCGGCCGTCCGACACCGCCATCGTTATTCCTGATCGATACCGAGCGTGCTCCAACTCAACCGGGTCAGGGACGCTTGAACGTGGCGCTGCGGATGTATCTCGAACCGAAGGAAGAGTTCAAACAGATCTTCAACGAAGGGTGGCGCACTCAGCGAGATTACTTGTATGTGCCGAACATGCATGGCACCGACTGGGCCCGCATGAAAGAGATGTACAGCCAGATGCTTCCGTACGTGATGCATCGAGCGGACTTGAACTACCTCCTGGACATGATGGGCGCCGAGCTCGCAGTCGGTCACTCTTACGTGCGCGGCGGAGACATGCCTGAGGTACCGCAGACTCCCGGAGGCTTGCTTGGTGCTGACTTTGCCATCGAGAACGGCCGCTATAAAGTCACGCGCATTTACGATAACGAAAGCTGGAATCCGGATCTGCGCTCACCACTGGCTACACCGGGAGCAAACGTGAACGTGGGTGACTACATACTCGCCATCAACGGGATTGAGTTGAAGGCTCCCGACAATCTCTACCGCCTTTTGGATGGGACCGCTAATCGTCAGACAGCGCTGACCGTGAATAACCGTCCGGTAATGGATGGCGCACGACAGGTGGTCGTGGTTCCGGTCGCCAATGAAGGGGGACTGCGAACGCGCGCGTGGGTGGAATCAAACCGGCGACTGGTCGATAAACTTTCCAACGGACAGCTGGCATATGTATATGTGCCAAATACCGGGCAGCCGGGCTACACGAGTTTTAATCGTTACTATTTTTCTCAGCAGGACAAGAAAGGTGCGGTCATCGACGAACGCTTTAATGGTGGTGGTTCTGCTGCTGACTACATTATTGACGTGTTGCAGCGAGACTTTGATGGTTACTTCAATAATGTTGCGGGCGAGCGCATGCCATTCACGAGTCCCGCGGCCGGAATTTGGGGCCCAAAGGTGATGGTCATTAATGAGATGGCCGGCTCGGGCGGCGATCTAATGCCTTACATGTTTCGACGTCGTAAGATCGGATTGCTGGTCGGCAAGCGAACCTGGGGCGGACTGGTCCATACTGCGGACACGCCGGCGTTTGTCGATGGCGGTTCAATGATCGCTCCGCGTGGCGGCTTCTTTACCCGCGATGGGAAGTGGGCCGTTGAGAATGAAGGCGTTGGGCCGGACATCGAAGTTGAGAACTGGCCGAAAGAAGTAGTCGCCGGCAGAGACCCGCAGCTCGAGCGTGCAGTTGCGGAGGCGATGAGACAGCTAAAAGAGCGGCCTGTGGATCGGATGATGAAGGAGCCGCCGCCACCAACATGGGGGCAGAGGCCGTAACAGAGAAGCGAACAGCAAACAGCAAACAGCAAACAGCCAACAGCCAGACCTTCGCACACCGGACGACTCAAACGAGTTGGGCGGCTGGTACCGCGAGAGTCTCCGAAAAGATCATCGCCAGAAGGTTTCCGCGTTGGCGCGGGTGCCCTCTTGGCTGTTTGCTGTCCGCTGTCTGCTGTTCGCTCTCTACGCCCTCCTAATTATTTAGTTGACAGCGATTCCGGTCTCGACTTAAACTCCTAATACTTTAGGAGGAGATGCAAGATGGCCCGAAAGAAAGCTGAGGGTTTGACGCCGCTCGAACTGGAAATCATGAAGGTATTATGGGCGACCGGTGCGGCGAATGTGCAGACCGTGCAGCGGGCCCTTGAGCGCGAGCTCGCTTATACGACGGTTCAAACAATGCTTAATGTCTTGCTTCGCAAAGGGAAGGTGACCCGCAACCTTCACGACAAAGCATACTTTTATCAGCCCGCGGTCAGCCAAATCCAGGCGACTGGCCATGCCGTCACCGAACTCATCGATCGTATGTTCGGGGGATCCGCAGAAAGCCTCGTTATGAACCTTGTCGAGGCGCGCCACCTCACTCCGGAAACCTTGACGCGGCTCAACCGAATAATTGAACAGGGGGCGAGCGATGACGAGAAGCAGTGAGCTGGTTCTGACTTTTCTGGTGAACGCCGCATGGCAGATCGCCGCTGTGACCCTCGTCGCCAGCATCGCAAACAGATTGTTGCGTAACTCAAGCTCCAGTTCTCGTCACAACGTTTGGGTGGCAGCGTTGCTGCTCAGTTTCCTGCTCCCAGCGCTAAGCCTCTTCAGTCTTTCAACTGCAGTCGCACCAAGCTCACGAACGTTTTCTAATCACCAGGCTCAACTGACAGCAACAGATTCCATCCCGGCTGCGGCAAGGTTCACTCAACAAACTTCTGTCGAACGAGATACCGGAAAGTTCTCAACTGCATTTCTTCCGAAGCGCAATCAGCGACTACTTGCTGGTTCGCAAATCTTGTTTGCCCTCGCGCTTGCTTACGCGCTGTGGTTGCTCTACCGGTCGGCGCGTCTTTTGATTTGCTGGCGACAAACGAACCGCCTGCGTCGATCAATAGCGTCGCCGCCACTGCCCGCGGAAATGCGCGAAGTGGCAGAGCGGTGTGCTGCTGCGATGCGGCTCGAGTGCGTATCCATCTCCTGGTCCTTGCTAGTGAAAGTGCCGGTTACGTTGGGTGCGAGAAAGCCGCTTATCGTCCTACCCGCAGATTTTCCGACTAACTTGCCATCCGACACGATCTCCTCGGTTCTCGGTCATGAAATGGCACATGTTGCGCGGCGCGACTTTGCGCTGAATCTGGTTTACGAACTCTTGTTGTTACCGATCTCATTTCATCCTCTGGCTCGATTCATTAAGCGCGAGATCGACCGAACTCGAGAGTTGGCTTGCGACGAGTTGGTTACAGAACGATTGCTCGAGCCAAAGCAGCATGCACGCTCTCTTGTCCAGATCGCCGGTGCACTTATGGCAACACAGCGGAACGGTCTGTCGGTTGGCATCTTCGACGCAAATATTTTGGAGGAACGCATCATGCGGTTGACCCAGAACCATCCCCGACTAAGTCTGCGAAAAGCGCGATTGGTTTGTATCGCAGCCTTCGCTTCGCTTTGCTTTGCCGCATTAACCATTTCGACATTTTCGTTTGACTTGCGTGCGATGGCTGCGGTGGACGTAAGTTCGGTGCGGTCTGCAAGCGCGTCCAACGCACTCAATGCACTAGCAAACTCGACACTTCAGTCGCAGGAACCCGTGCCGGCGCAGAAAACGACCGCCGTATCAATGCAGAAAGCTCTCGACGGAAAAGCGATAGAACGAGCTCAGCGTGCTTGCGAAGCCGGGAAGAACCGCGAGCTGAAAGCTATTTCAGCGCTCATCTCCTTGCTTGGTGACGACACTCAAATCGAACCCGTGAAGTGTTGGGAGAACGAGCGCTGGAGTCCGGCGCTCAGCACCTTCAGACACCCGTCGCCGGGAGAACAGGCGGCACTCGCTTTGGCTTCGATGGGCGCGCCGGCATTCGCTCCTTTGCTGAAGGCCCTGGAGAGTTCGAACGCCTGTGTACGGCGAAATGCAGCCTGGGCCATTGGTGAATTGACCAACACGTTGCCGGGCGCGCGCGCAGCATCCGTTGAAAGGCTGATTGCACTCATGAATGACGGGGATCCATGGGTCAGGATGGCGGCGGCTCGCTCGCTCGGTGAATTGAGAGACCGTAAAGCAGGTGAAAGCCTGGTGATTGCCCTATCCGATCATGAGTCCGCTGTGCGTCAGATGGCAGCCTGGGCTTTAGGCGAGATGAAAGATGAACGCGCGGTCGATCAGTTATGCAATGTGCTGTTGCTCGACACGCACGCGGAGGTGCGAGTGACAGCAGCGGAAGCACTTGGCGTAATAGGTAGCCAGAAGGCAGTGCAGTCGCTAGGCCAGGCCCTCAGTGACTCTGAACCACGAGTTCGATCAAAGGTGAAGTGGGCCATCGCTGAAATGGAAGGCTAGTCCGCGGCGCTCGGCCTGACCACTGATTTGTGCTGCGCAGCGAGAACGATTAGCAGCACTGGGAGAATCCATCAATAACGGCTGATTCTTTAGGAGGCATTCAATGTCGAGGCAGAAGTGTATCTGGGTAACGGTGCTGGTGCTGGCCGTGCCGGTATTTGTTTACGCGCAACAAGCTGGAACTCTCAAGATCAAGCCTCGTGTTTTCCAATCGGGTAAAGGCGAAAAGGTTGATGCTGAGTTTGGCACCCTGCTCGTACCCGAAAACCGCGGTGACTCACAAAGTAATCTAATCGAGCTGGCGTTTTTTCGTTTTAAAAGCACTGCCAAGAATCCGGGTCCGCCAATTGTTTATCTGGCGGGTGGGCCAGGTGGGAGTGGGATTGGAGCTGCTTCAGGTTCTCGTTTCCCTCTCTTCATGGCGTTGCGCGAGCTGGGAGATGTAATCGCTTTCGATCAACGCGGTACTGGTCACTCAAAACCGAATCTGACCTGTCTGCAGCGACTCGATGTTCCCCTCGATGTTCCACCGTCGCGGGAATCGATAGGAAAGATACTGCTCGAGCGTTCACGCGATTGTAAGTTCCACTGGAGCAACGTTCAGCGCGTGGATCTCTCCGGCTATAACACCAACGAAAGCGCCGACGATCTCGAAGACTTGCGCAAGGCGCTCGGTGTCAAACAGATTAGTCTTTGGGCTATCAGTTACGGAACGCACTTAGCACTCACGACAATCCGCCGTCATCCGCAAAGTATTCATCGAGCAATACTGGCTGGAACTGAAGGCCCGGATCATACCTACAAATTACCGAGCAGTGTTCAGCAGCATCTGGCCGATCTCGCCGCTGTCATTAAGGCCGATCCGGTGTTGGGCAAGGACATCCCCGACTTTCTGGGGTTAATGAAGACAGTTCTTGATCGATTGGAGAAAGAGCCGGCAGTGGTTGAACTCACTGATCCGTTGACGAAGCAAAAGGTCAAAGTGACGGTAAATAAATTCGTGATGCAATTCCTGACCGCCACCAGCATTGGAACGGGCGTGACTGCGAGTTTTCCGATGGCCTATCACGCCGCCTCCAAAGGCGATTACACGTTCGCCGCAGCGGCGTGGCTGGATCAAACACGTGCTGGCATCGGATCTGCCATGTCTTACATGATGGATTGTGCCTCGGGAGCCACCGACGCGAGGCGAGAGAGAATCAACCGCGAGGCGAAGGAAACTCTGCTTGAAGACCTTTCAAATTTTCCCTTTCCTGATGTTTGCAAGCAATGGAACGCTCCGGATTTGGGTGATTCATTTCGAGTTCCAGTGCAATCGAATGTGCCGGTGCTATTCATCAGTGGGACTTTGGACGCGCGCACCCCCGTCAGCAACGCGGAGGAGTATCGCAAGGGCTTTGCGAACAGCATTCACCTGATCATCGAAGGTGCGGTGCACAGCGATCCGCTTTTTCTTTCGTCACCGAAGATCAAAGATGTGATGTTGGAGTTCATGAGCGGCGAAAAGGTAACGACAATGAAGATTACGTTGCCGCCGATGAAGTTTATGCCGCTGAAACCGTGAGCTGCGAAGCTCGCCACTGGGACATGAAGTCAGTACCGTAACGCAGTAGCGTCGGGTCAACGCTTCGTCACCACTCATCATTGTCTGCTATCGTCAGTTGACCCGACGCTACTGCCTTACGGTAACTGACTTCAATCCTTAACCAACAAAGGCGACATGAAAACAATTCTCTCCATCGCGCTGTTGACGCTGATTAGCATTCCAGTGGTGGGCACGACTTCCAGGCAAACTGCTTCTGACCCAATCCAATCGATTCGCGCGCGCTACGCGAAGATCAATAAGCTTTTAGCGCGTTTCAAGCAGGTCAAGAAAGAACTCAGCGGGTTCTCGGCCGAAGGCGGAGAGTTAGTGGCCTATCTGGATGGCCCAGCCGTCGCCAAGATCGTAGCCACATATTTTGGTGAAGGCGGTCGCAGTGTCGAGGAATACTATTACTGGAACGGGGATCTGATCTTCGCCTTTCGCAAAGAGTTTACGTACGACAAGCCGTTATCGGGCAAGGTCGTAAGGACCAGGGAAGACCGATTCTATTTCGATAACAACCGGTTAGTGAGATGGATCGATCAGAAGGGCAAGCCGGTATCGGAAAGCGAGCCGGCCCTTAACGAAAAGCAGAAGGAGTACCTCGAGTCAGCGAGGCGATTGGCCGAGGGCGCGCGATCCACGGATAAAGTCATTGAGGCTTGGCAATAGAATTCGCCGCGGATTATCGCGGATGATACGGATCCGAATGAGCAATGTGAGAAGCTCCTTTGCCCATAGTTCTTTTTGTTCAGATCCGTGTTATCCGCGTAAATCTGCGGCTGAACGGTTTACGAGACAAACGATCCGCGTTTGTCGGACGCCAAACCTGCTGCCACGGCTTGTTTCACGCGATCCGCTCTGAGTTGAGAATCAGTCATGGTCGTATTGTTCCGTCGCTGAATGTAGATGTTCAGCACATTGCGTTCGTCGCTGTCATTCCACGTTGCCGGATCGCTCTTTCCAGTTGAGGTGATGAATTGATCTACAGCGGCGGCCAGCGTGCTTGGCACATGACCGGGACGATTGACATGCTGGTCCAGGATCAGTCCCACTCCAAGTTCAGACGAAATAAAGTCCGCGACGAAGCGTCCTTTGATCTTATGCGCCCCATCTCGATAAAAGAGGTCAATCCTGCTTGAAGCGTATTCAATCTGCACCTGCCGCATTCGATCGTTCTTGCCTGACTGGAAAAACTGATGAGCCCTTTCCAATGTTCGCAGCTTAGTTTGCTTGTCGGATGCGCTCTTGATCTTCACACCATTCAACGACAAGAAGCCGGTTGGTGTCTGGCCGGGTGGCTTATTGACGGATGCGACGTCCAGGCCGAACTGGCCAAAGAGTTGATCGAAGACAACGCTGTCTGCCTCTTTTAAGAAGCTGAGTAAGCCGGCCAGCTCGCCGGCCCCATCCTCGGCGCCGACGGTCCACTGGAATGTTCCAAAGGTGAGGAACGCGTTGTCCCACGTGTTGATTCCTTCCAGCTTGCCTTCGTTGGCGGAAACCGCCTGCATTACTCGCAGTCGCGAAGCAGAAATATTCGGAAATGCGGTAGGGTTTGCTTGCACGAAATCTGCGATAGACGTTTTGCCGATATTGAAGATTCCGAGTCTAAACTTTTTGCCGAACACGGTGCCGTCAGGAGCGACCGCTTTATCGCCCTCGAAGTGAAAGCCACTGCCGGCAGGTTGAGTTCGTTTGATGAAACTGGCTTTGACGAAGCCTTCGTCTCCGCCGGCCAAAACCTTTAAGAACTCTCCCTGATCTTCGAGGATTTCAACGATCGAGTTCTGAGGCAGTACTTTTATGATGGTACCGCCTGCAGGTTGGCGCAGGTTCAAGCCAGAGGGAATAACAGTGCCTGTTGCCATGATTTTTCTCCTGAGGTTTTGAGTCGAGCGTTCCTGGACGATGAAGCACAACCAGCGCTAGTTTGTTGAGGCTGAGGCGACCGCGGGGCTATCAACCGTTTGACGTGCGGAGATTAATGCCGAGAGTCTTGGTTGTCAACGATTGTGGGCCTGGGGAGGTGACTTCGAACTTTCGCAGATAGAGCCTTGTCAGGATAGGATTCGTCACGCTGGCAAAAAGAGTAACTGCTCAAAAGCTGTCGGGTGTGATACATAACGAAATGGAGTAGTTCGGAGTCATGGTAAAAGGAAAAAGTGTCCACGTTCTTCCCCGCAAAGACGTCTGGATCATCCGGAAGGAAGGTCACAGTAAGGCAACCTCCGTGCACCCAACTAAACGAGATGCCGTTGAGGCAGCACGAAAGCTTGCGCGCGATCAGAGTAGCGAACTTGTAATTCACGGCCGCGATGGTCGCATTCGCAACAGAGATAGTTACGGACCAGATCCGCTCCTTCGGCGCAGTCCCGAGGTGCTATTTCCTTTAACCGCTGGGAGCGCCAGCGAGAAAGCAATAAGAGATGCCGTCAGTGCGGTTGTTCAGAAATCGAAGAATGGTTCGAAAGTCTCAGCACGTTCCTCATAAGTACTAGTCAACAACTAGAATCACGTGCGTATTGATTAGACCACATCCTCAAAATGTCGAGAGCGCCGGTCAATAGAGCCCTGTCGAGCTTCGATAAGAATATCTTTATCAATTGTCCCTTCGACGAGAAATACCTGCCACTCTTTCGTGCCGTAATATTCACAGTCCATAATATTGGCTTCAGAGCCCGCTGTGCTTTGGAAGCTAGTAATGCTGGTAAAGCACGGATCGATAAAATCCAGGACATTATCGCTGACTGCAAATACAGTATCCACGACCTATCCCGGACCCAATTAGACAAGGTTCATCGACTTCCGAGATTCAATATGCCGTTGGAATTAGGTCTTGACCTTGGTTGTAAGCGGTTCGGAAATAGGCATGAGCAAGAAAAGGTAATTCTCATCATGGATGTGGAGCGTTTTCGGTATCAAAGGTTCATCTCCGACATTTCCGGGCAGGATGTTTATGCACACGGGGGCACGCAAGGGCAGATAATAGATCAGGTTCGAGAGTGGCTAAGACCTGAATTGGATCCGAGAAAACTCATCATTCCTAGTGGCGGCGACATTCTTAGAAGGTTTAGAAAGTTTCAAAGGACCCTGCCTGCCATTTGTGCCAGACTTAGATGGGACCCTCAGCAACTCGGATTTGTAGATTATGCCTACGCTGTCGCCTTTTGGATCAACGCTAATCCTCTTTAGTCAAACCGAATTGTCTAAACTTCAACAATTTGTTCATCACGCTGAGTAAGGAATTCAAACGGAGCAACGATCCGTCCGGCAATCGCCGACGCGGCCACGACGTAGGGTGACGCGAGATACAGTTTTCCGGGACCACTGCGTCCAGGAAAGTTTCGGTTTTGCGCGCTCACGGTTACGGTCTCCGCCGACGGCGACGCTCCCGGCCCAGCGTTGATGCACGCGCCGCACGACGGATCGATCAATTCAGCGCCTGCTTGATTGAAGATCTCGATGTATCCGCGTTCCCGTGCGTACTGCTTAATCTTCTGCGAACCGAATTGAATGTACAGATGTACTCCCGGCGCCACGCGCTTGCCTTCCGCGAGAGCATTGCGCAAGACCTCGGCATACATGTCCATGTCGGCCATTTTCCCGCCCGTGCAGGAGCCACCGTACGCCGCATCGATGCGAATTTCTTCCGTCAGCTCGTCGATGGGAATACCGTTGCGAGGATCTCCCGGGGTTGCCACCATCGGTCTAATGTCATTTAACTCAATCTCGAACACGGCTGCATACTCGGCTTCAGGATCGCTGTAAGTAAAACCCTTGCGGACTTCCTCGGCATCCAGTCCTCGCGTTCGCACAATGTAATCGAGCGTGACTTCGTCAGGTTCGATGATGCCCGTGGTGCCACCGGCTTCGACAGACATGTTTGTGAGCGTCGCACGTTCGTCCATGGGCCAGTGGCGTAGATCGTCGCCGGCAAACTCGAGCACTTTGCCGATGCCTTTGCTGGTCTTCATGTAGTCGCTTGCAAGGATGAAAAGCATTACATCCTTTGCGGTGACATCGGAGCGTTTCGTTCCCTTCAGCACGTAACGCACGGTTTCCGGAACGCGAATGCGAATGTCTTTTGTGTACCAGGCATTCGCCATGTCAGTTGAACCAACCCCAAAAGCGAAACACCCGAGGACGCCGGCCATGCAGGTATGAGAGTCAGTTCCGATCACTACCTGCCCGGGCAACGCGAGATCTTCCACGACCGCGTTGTGACAGATCGCCTCCGAACCACCATCCGCACTTTCAGCATATAAGCGGATGTTCTGTTGCTCAGTGAAAGCCGCCTGAGTCGTAGCCAGGCCGTCGGCCTTTTCGAGCAAACCCATTTCGCGGTGCTTGGGCGACATTACCTTGCTCAGAAAAGTCAGGTGGTCGCGAAACGCATAGACGGATTCGGGTTCGCTGACCTTCGCGTCTGGGCCAAGAGCTTGTTTGAAGAGCGATTCGGCCATCGGCGTAACGTATTCATGCGAGAAGCGAACGTCGGCAACTGCAAAAAGAGCATCGCCGGGCTTGACGGCCGTTACGCCAATCTCACCTGCGCGAACAAAAGCGTGGCGCGCGATGATCTTCTCCACAATAGTCATGGGCCTGGCTGTGGTCTCAACCGGTGGCGGCGCGATTGCTCCTGCAAGTCGTGCTTTGTTGTAGTTGAAGAGCCCGCCGTATTCGACGATGTCCCTCGAGATTGGGTCCAGACCATCTGTGAACTCGTTTAGCGGAATCTCTTCGCCGCGGCGAATTCGTTGGACGAGACCCACGTCGGTGGAAGTGAGCAAGCCGATATTTTGCGAGTTCTGTCCGTAGATTTTCTCGATGCTCTTTGCGATTACGAGTTGCACGCCGGCAGATTTTTCCGCGTATGGCGCAGTCTCGCGTGACGAGCCGCAGCCTTTGGAAAGGCCAGACACGACAACCGCGAAGCCACCCTGTTTGATCTCGTCTTTCTTTACCGCGCCGTCGCGCATGCCTACATAGACGTAGTGACCGAGGGTTTCGTCGTAGTAGAAGCAAACCCAACCAGGAGTGATCTCGTCGGTCGAGATGTTGCTCATCAAAGGCAGATCGTCGTTGAGTAGTCGTTGAGCGAGTTCGGCCTCGAGTCGTGCGGCGTTGTGGCCTTCGGCTTCCAGTTGCGCGCGAATGAGTGTGGTGTCGTCGGTTAGGAAAAGGATGCGGCCCTCGAATCTCATCAGATCCGGACGCCGTGAGTTGTTGCCTGCAGCCATTGATGCTCCCGAAAGGAAAATTGCGTTACTGAAAGCATTATAAGATAGCGAACAGCAGACAGCGAACGTAGAGCAAACAGCGAACGTAGAGCAAACAGCAGACAGCGAACAGCAGACGGCTCAGCCGCTGCCGGAGCAAACAGCAAACAGCGGAATGCAGACAGCTGACTGCTGACAGCTGACAGCAGACAGCAGACAGAAGACAACAGACAACGACCAGCGACCAGCAAACAGCGAACAGC
>JANNON010000714.1:0-4101 GCA_031399105.1 Blastocatellia bacterium
ACGAGCAAACTGCATCACTACCAAGTCGTCTGTCCTACTTCACATAAATCGGGTTGGAGATGATCCACGGATTCTCACTTAACGGCGCTCCCAACTGCGGGAGATACACTTCCACTCGGTAACTTCCCCGCTCTCTCGCGAGAAACGCCACCGCGCGCGTATTAGACTCGTCCTTTACCACATCGCCATTTCTTAACAACACAACTCGCGCCGGTACGGGAACGTCAACACTGAGTCTTACTTCTTCTTCAATGCTGATCTCATCACCCATGATTGCCTGTTCGTTTCCATCGCGTGCGTGGAAACGAAACCCTCTGGTATCGCCAAAAACATCGAACCCTGTAAAGCAGTTGCCGCTCGCGAGTGCTTTAAGTACGTCGTTCTCACTCAACGTGTCATCAAGCGGAAGTCTGACTAGCGCGTGCACTCGGACCAGTCTAAAACTGCGGTCGTAAGGATCGAGTTTGACGCCCAGTAAGGAACTACCTGACGAATCGTTCAAGCTAAGTCCGATGTTGGAATGAGCATCGTTGCCGGCGATGCCGATCATCCGCCGTCCCTTCGAGTTAATCGCGTTGTCCCACAGTTTGAGACTCTCGGCAGGCCTTGCATAGAACCGCGCGAACAATAGCTGCGGATAAGCGCGATAGGACCAGAGGCCGTCGAAGAACATCGTCAACGAGTTGATCTGTTTCGCGTTAGTGTAGACGTTGTAAATCTCTACGCCATCGTAATGCTCTGCGTCCCAGGCCTTGAACGAGTCTGGGTAGGCCACGACGGCAAGTTGGTCCCGATGGCGCGCCAGATAATCCGCCGTCGATACTGAGTAGGCGAGGTTCGCGTCGGGCACTCCCGGAAACATCAGCAAGCGATCCCCGCCCGCGGTAACAACCTCATTGCCATCGATGAACAACCCACGACCGTGGAAACCCTGCAGCGTCATTGCTGCCGTATCGAAATCGCGATCGGGATGTTCACTCATCAAGACGAAATCAAGCTCGTTTGAATTCGCAGCGGCAACCAACTCCTGAAAAGTGCCGCTCGAATGGCCACCGAGAAATGAATGAACATGCGAGACGCCGACGAGTTCTAATAACCCATCATTTGTCATCGCTGTTTGCCGTTGGGATTGAAGCGAAAGAATCTGAGCGTTGAGGCGCCCGAGTTTGTAACGTCTATAGGCGAAGGGGATCTGCGAGATGAAAACGATCAGCAGCAACGCGAGCAGGATCTTCTTCCAGCGTTTCATCTGATGCTCGGCACCGTCATCCTAGTCCTCAAAATCAACCGAGGCGACATGTTCACTGATGGTTCGGCCGAGGTTGGCGACAATGATGTGTTCGGGATGAACCGTGTAGGCTTCGAGTGCTGCTCGATCCTGAAAGATGACCACCAGGCCGGTATCGTACGACCGTGGTAAACGCAGGACGTCGCTTCCGACGGAAAGGCTTTGAATCTGAGAAATCTTGTCCTTCAGATTGCTGAGCAAACGCACGTGCTCTTCACGTACCTCCGGCTCAACGTCGGCTCGATACTTCCAAATGACTATGTGTGTCAGCATGTTACCAGGGACGAAGGATGAAGCCTTTATTCTCCATAGTTTCCATTATTTTCCATTGATCACTTGGCATCGATGCCAAATGAGATATGGTAAATGAGCTTTTCCCTTTTCAATCCCTCATCCTTTCTTTCCTCTCGCACCACTCTCGCGTTACCTGATGCCTGTATTCAAAAAGACGCTTCAGTCGTCGCTCTATCAGCAGCGGCGCTATCAATCTTCCGACAAAACCGAGCGGCGGTTCATAGTCTATCTGATCTCGTAATAACGCGCCGCCTGCTGCCGGTTGAATTAAATGCTGGTGACGCCAGGCTCGGAATGGCCCCTTAATCTGAACGTCTTCAAACTTGTGCGGTGGATCGTAGACCGTGTGTTCGGCGATCCATTGGATCGCGATTGGCCCGATTATTTTCGTTTCAATGATAGCTCTTGAACCAACATCCGCAATGCCGGCAGCTTTGATTACCCTCGCACTCTCCCACGGCGGAATCAAAATTTTCAGGACGTCGGGTTGTTCATGAAAGGCGAAAACGCGTTCGGGACTGGCTTTGATCAAGCTCTCTTTGACGAATTGCATTCGGATCTCTCACTTCAAGTAACGGATCGAACCAGGCAAAGACCAGTGAACCGCAAAAGACAACGGAGGATCGCTCCAGAACCAATTGACTCGAAGAGAGTTGACAGCAGCTCCTCTCGGATATTTCGTCTTGACTGATTTCTTGCTTATGGTCTAAAGTCCCTCGCCTGACAGACCTCCGTCTTTTCACGATATGTCTGGATCCTCTTAACCGTCCCTTTAGCGTGCCCGTTGCTGGTAGGTTAATCAAGGTCAGTCACCTAACGGGCTCGACCCGGCACTGGCTGCGTTACTCGCCTTTACGCAGCAATCGGACCAGCTCAACTTCCCTGGTTTTGAAGAGCCTACAGAGATTCTCACGTTTTCGGACCGATGCTAATTCTAAATCTAAGCTACTAGCAGTGAAATTATGTCAGCAATACAAAAACTTCACGAAGCGAGCAGTCAGTACAGTCTTTTGGATCTCCCGATTGGTGCTTACATCGTAACCAGGGAAGGTGATTTTGTGGATTGCAACGATGAGGTCCGCAAGATTCTGCACATAGCTCCCGATACGATGCCGCAATCAATAGCTGAGTTTTACTACGATCGCGACGAGCGAGATTCCTTCCTGAAAGAGATTGAGGAAAAGATTCTTTTGAATCCACAGGAATGGATGGAAAAAACAATTCGCCTCAAGATTGACGGGCGCGAGAAGTTCATTCGAGATAATTCACGAGCGATTTTTGATCAGGAGACGAACCAGACAATCGGATTTTTGTGTTGCATGACGGACATAACGACCGAGCAATCCTACAATCGGCTCTACAAGTCCCTACCAATCGGCCTATACAAATTGGACGAAAACGATCGCATAGTTGAAATCAACAAGGCTGCGATCGAAATGCTTGGGTATGACACCAGCGCTGAAATCGAATCCAAGGAATTTGCCGACTTTTTTGCCGACACTGGGGAACTGGCCCATTTCAAAGAGCGAGTTCATAAGAAAGCCGAGGCAGCCGATCAAATCGTCGAGTTGGTGAAGAAGAATGGCAAACCAATATATGTTTCAATTAGCGCCTATCGGGTGACGTCGAGCGACGAGGAGTATGTTGGACAAGAGGGCTCGATTATGGACGTGTCCAAAGAGGAGATCCGTCGCCGTATCCTGGAGCACGTACCGGAAGGCATATACCAGGTCACAATAGAGAACGACAAAGATGTGATCACAGATTGCAACAAGCAGTTCGCGAGGATCAACGGTTTCGATAGTGCCGAGTCAGTGATCGGATTTGATGCCAAAAAACTGCATGCCTCGCCGGAAAGCTACAATACTTACATGAAACTCCTTTTGGAAATGGGGGATGAACCGCTTCATGATTACCTCCTTCCAATCATTACCAGGAAAGGAAAGGTAGCAACATTTGAGGTGAATACTCAGATGTTATTCGATCGCCGCGGAAACCCCGTCGGGCGTGCCGGCGCAATGCGAGACATAAGTGAAAGGGCGATCCTAAAGCAGAAGGTCGATGAGCTCACAGACGACATCGGTCGAGTCTTGCACACTTACAGCACTTCACTGGTGGGGATGCAGATGTCGATTGGCGCTGTACGGAAATCTTTGGAACCCGATCCTTTTCACGGAACCTTTAACCTTTTGCCGGAAAGGGCGTCCGAAGCATTAACCGAGCCCGCAAAAGCGCTCGTGAAATCCATCAATGAACTGGTTCGGATGTCAGTGTCCGAGTGGAGTGCCGAGGCCCTCTCGCCTGAATTATGGCGAAGGCTGGAAGTACTGGCAGAGCTCTTTCAGAACTATCAAAGCTACCCTCCTGTCGAACATTCGCCGACCGTACGTACCGCCGCTTTTGAGTTGCTCGCGATTCTATCTCATGTTCAAAAGGGTAAATTGGCTCGCGATGGCAGCCGACAGTTCGTTTGGATACCGGCCTGGGCGCTCGGCACACGATGCCCTGCGCCAGGCACG
>JANNON010000461.1:0-2129 GCA_031399105.1 Blastocatellia bacterium
CTTGTGTGGGAAGAGATCCGAGAACAGGTGGACCATGATTCCCTGCTCTTCAAGAATGGTAATCGCTTCCTCGATGCGCGAGTATTGCGACTTGATGGGGAGCGTAATGAAGACTTCGTCGTTTACGCCGCATCCATCTACAGACCTCAAACTGCATCACCATCGTGCTGTTAAATTTGCCGGTCAGCTCTTGATATTCGACCGTCTTACCAACCAGAAAACTATTTATCACTGCCATTCGTTCTCCTTTTTGAAATTCATACTGCTACTGTGAACTCAGATGTCCACCATTCAAGAAGACTTTGATCGCATCGCTCTCGTCTCACCCGACGGCGCCACGCACAACGAGCATTATCACAACTTCCTGCTGCGTCAGCTTCCCACTTCCTGTCAAAGCACGCTGGAAATCGGTTGCGGCACGGGTAGTTTCGCCAGACGCCTCGCCGAACGTTCGAGACAGGTAATCGCAATTGACCTCTCGCCCGAGATGATTCGCATCGCACGCGAGCAGTCAACCCAGTTTCCAAATATTGAGTACCTGCTCACCGACATTCGTGATCACCAACTTCCTGACGCCGGCTTCGATTGCATCGCGAGCATTGCAACTCTTCATCATCTGCCGTTTACGGAGACGATCGAGAAGATGAAATCAGCATTGAAACCAGGCGGCGTTCTACTCATCCTCGATCTATTCGAACCAGCCCGGCTTTTCAATCCTCGCAAGCCACGCACTTCCGAGCCTCCTGGACCATTCACTTCCACATTCACCGCCGGGCCATTCACTTCCAAGCCATTCAGCGCTGGGCCATCCAAACGGTCATTCAAAACTGCCGGCTCATTCCAGTTTGCTGGGTTGTTAGACCTGCTCTCGAACCTCGTGGCCCTCCCCGTGAGCGCCGCGCTGCGATTGATCCACCAACGCCGCATCTTCCCGCCTCGCGAAGTCCGCGACGCCTGGGCCGCCCACGCACACCACGATCTCTACCCGACCATGACCGAAGTCCGCACCCTCTGCGCCTCCCTCCTCCCCGATGCAAAGATCAAGCAGCACCTCCTCTGGCGCTATTCAATTGTGTGGAAGAAGCCTGAGTGAGCACGTGTGCTTAAAGGCCGAGTCAATGCGCGGAATGTAAAACGGTAGTACGCGAAGCGAATACGGCGAAGGCGTTACAACCTCCAGCCCAGGGTTGCGCGGCCTGGCGCTACCCTGGGCTCACCAACCAAGAGCCGCAATCCCTTCCGGGGTTGCGACCGAAAATTGATAACGATGCGTACCGAATGATTGGGAATGGAGTTTCGGTGCCGGTTGGGAAGTGGGTTGGCGAGGAGATTACGAGGTATTTCCGGTGAAAGAGACAGTACTGAGTGCTGAGTACTGAGTTCCAGAGATTTGCACAAAAGATCACGCATGATCTTGGCGCTGGAAGTTATCTCTCATTCACCCCAACCTTCAGGTTGGGGATTATCGAACCAACCAGGGAAAGAGGAACCATTTCAATGGTTTCCTATGCTGAACCGAATCAAGATTGAGCGTCCAAACCATTGAAATGATTCCGGGGCACTAGCAGACCGCGACCCCAACCTGAAGGTTGGGGTGAATGACAAAAGCTTCGTAACGATGAACCGAATTTTTTCGCAAAGCCGAGTTCCAGAGATTTGCTAACGGCGTAATTTGATCAGGATTACGTTTCCAACCCGTTGAGAAATAAAAAGAGGGGTGCCCACGGAGGGACACCCCTACAGTCTGTTCGCGAGTTCAGGTTTTCGCGAGAGGCGACTGTTAACTTCGATTACGGTTTGCCTTTACCTTTGCCTTTTCCGCCGCGGTTATCGCTGCCGGCTTCTTGCTGTCCATTTGGCTTGGACCGTTCCTGCTGACCCTGCGAGCGTTCCGGCTTCGGCTGTGGTTGCGGCTTAGCGACCGGGTTACTAACCGGCTGACCTTGCGGTTGCTGCTGTGCTTTGCGCTGAGCCTTGTCCTGATTCTCCTGTCGAGCTTTCGCCCGCTGCTGATCGCGCTGAGTCTGCTGTTCGGCCCGCTGCGATTGCTGTTGCTGAGCACGGTTCCGTTGCTCCTGGTCACGATTTGCCTTTGCTTGATCGCCTGCCTCATTACCCTTCTGCTGCTG
>JANNON010000471.1:0-3084 GCA_031399105.1 Blastocatellia bacterium
GCCAAGCGCAGCGCACGCCGACCCAGGCTCACCGTCACCTCGTGGGGCGGGAGATCAAGGACCGCATCGAGCGGATACTCAAACACGCCCGTCTGCGTACAACGGTGCCCCGCCGGTAAACCACATTCTTGAATTTCTGGGGTCATGTCCCCAATTGCTCGATCGAGAGTCAGGGCGAAGCCCCATCTAACCATGCGACGCGAACGGCGGGGCATAGCCCACCGCCTCACATCCGAGGGCAAAGCCGCAGTCGCTCGAGCTTTAGTCCTCAGTGAGCGTGGAACGAAGAAGGGGTGCCCGCGGAGGGGACACCCCTACAATCTCAGTTCGATGCTCTCCTTTTGTCACTGACTCGCTGTGCTATAATTTCGGCCTCGAAATTCACTTTTTCCGCTCTACATCGCCATTTTATTCAGGAGGAAGTTAAACCATGGCCACCGAACTGAAACGGGCTGGTACCACGATCGACCGTATCGAAGAGTTGCTTGGCGACAATGCTCGTTCATTGCTTGAACATAAATCCCAGACAATCCTCAAAGAGCACCTCAACCTTCCCGGACCGGACTTTATCGATCGTGTCTGGGCCTATTCCGATCGCCAGCCCGCTGTTTTACGTTCGCTGCAATCATTGTTTGATAACGGACGCCTCGCCGGGACGGGATACCTGTCGATACTCCCGGTTGATCAGGGAATCGAGCATTCCGCCGGCGCCTCTTTCGCGCCAAACCCGATTTACTTCGATCCGGAAAACATCGTGAAGCTGGCGATCGAGGGCGGTTGCAACGCCGTGGCTTCGACCTTCGGAGTTTTGGGGACGGTCGCACGCAAGTACGCGCATAAGATTCCGTTTATCGTAAAGATCAATCACAACGAATTGCTCACGTTGCCGAACAAGTTCGATCAGGTGCTTTTCGGTACGGTAAAAGAAGCGCACAACATGGGTGCTGTCGCAGTCGGAGCCACGATCTACTTTGGCTCGGACGAATCAACTCGCCAGTTAACCGAAATCGCAAATGCCTTTGCTGAAGCCCATGAACTCGGTATGGGATGCATCCTTTGGTGCTACCTGCGGAACTCGAAATTCAAAACTCCCGAAGGCGACATGCACACCGCCGCCGACGTTACCGCTCAAGCAAATCATCTCGGTGTGACCATCGAGGCAGACATCATCAAGCAGAAATTGCCCGAACGAACTGGTGGATATCCAGCAATTGAAAAACAGCTTGGCGGTTCATACGGCAAGACGAACAAGCTGGTCTACGAAAGGCTCACTTCCGACAACCCGATCGATCTGGTTCGTTATCAAGTGGCCAATTGCTACATGGGCCGCGCCGGCCTGATTAATTCCGGCGGCGAATCCAAAGGTGCGAGTGACCTCGCTGAGGCCGTGCGTACCGCGGTGATCAACAAACGAGGCGGCGGTATGGGGCTGATCTCAGGTCGCAAGGCCTTCCAACGACCAATGACGGAAGGAGTTGAGCTCCTGAATTCGATTCAGGACGTTTACCTTGCTGAAGAGATCACCATCGCCTGACGCAAATTAACCCGCGGCGCGCCGGCTAACTCCCATAGTTTCCAACCAAACGCCGGCGCCCGCTGAGTTTCGCTTGCAACCAAATCCCGCACAGATCTCCGATGTCGAGCTGCTGCACGCGATCTCCCGTCGCGATGAGCAGGCTTTGGCGTCCTTATACGATCGTTACCGTTTAATCCTATTCGGCCTCACCATGCGTATATTGAATAGCCGCGAGGAATCGGAGGACGTTTTGCAAGAAGTTCTCCTGCAGGTTTGGCGGCGCGCCTCGGATTTTGACGAGCAGCGGGGCAAGCCGTTTACCTGGCTGGTTACTCTGGCGCGTAGTCGCGCAATAGATCGTTTGCGCGTGCTCGGCTCACGCCAGCGTTTGGCGGAATCGGCGGCAGCAGAAGCGTCCGATGAGATTTCGGATGCGGCCCTCGACGCTTACAACTCTGAAAGACGAGCCATCGTTTCGCGAGCGCTGAGCGCATTACCCGACGAGCAGCGGCGGACTCTAACCTTGGCCTATTTCGACGGCTTAACCCAATCAGAGATTGCGGACAGGCTGGAAACTCCCCTCGGCACAGTTAAGACTCGCATGCGAACTGGCATGGCTAAGTTGCGAGAATTGCTGAGCAAGCAAAGGGACAACTTGCATTGAGCGAAGTAATTTGTAACGAGAAGTAATGGCGCACGACGATTACATACAGATGATGGCGGCACAGTCGCTGAGCGCGCTCGACGAGAGTGACGCCCGGACTCTCGAAGCGCATCTCGCAGGCTGTGAAGAGTGTCGTCTGGAGATGTCTGAGTGGGAGGAAACAGCTGCCTTTATCTCACTTGATGCCGAGCCGTTGCAGCCTTCGCCCGAACTGCGTGCGAGAATTCTGAGTAGCGTCAGCACGCCGATGTTTGAACGTTTGCGGCGCGATTCTGAGGCGGCAAAAGTTATCGATATGCCTGTGGTTGCCGCGCGGCCATCGTCTCGCTGGCAAACGTGGACCGCGATCGCTGCCAGCGTATTGTTCGTTGTCAGTGCGATTGGGCTGGCGCTGTTGTGGCGGCAAAATAGTGAGAACCGGGAAGAGCTGGCGCGGCTCACTGACCAGGCCGAACAAATGAATCGCGAAGTAACAGAACAACGCGACGCGATGACCATTCTCACCGGCCCAGGGGCGCGGCTGGCTGCACTTGCCGGCACGAATATGGCGCCGACCGCCCACGCCACACTCGCTTATAATCAGAGCGGACGTGCCATTCTGATGACCAAAGACTTACCACCCGCACCCGCGGGAAAGGCTTATCAGCTTTGGTTTATTGCCGGCGGCCAGCCCTTACCCGGCAAAGTGTTTCACACGGATCGCTCGGGAGCCGGAATGCTCAAAGATCAGATTCCAGATCATGCGTTAAATGCCGTCTTCGCAATCACCCTCGAGCCCGAGGGCGGTGTCGAGAAACCCACCGGCCAGATTTATCTGAAAAGCGGTAGTTAAGACTCGCAACGCCCGACCGCTGCAGGTAAATCCAGCAGGTCGAGCTGGACAAGAGTTTCGAGTTTCGAGTTT
>JANNON010000483.1:0-1629 GCA_031399105.1 Blastocatellia bacterium
GCTGCGCTCGCTGCCGCGGCGCCATTCGCGGCTACGATCGTCGGCGGCGTGAAGCGAAGAAACAGCCGGCCAGCGGGAGCATCACGGCTGACGTGGGCGCGGGATGAGTTCCGTGTTTTGCAAATACTCCGCCGCACCGTCGGCCACCACGAGCTCGCTGTTGAGTTCGGCCTGCGGTAAATTCGGTTCGTGCGATGCGCGACTTCATCGGCTCGACATCGGCCACAACGCCCGCTATCGACAAACGCATGCATCCCGCGCACAGCGGTGAGCTGATCTGAGATTTTCACAACGCCCCAGATTATGGCCCCAATATGTCCGCATTAGAGTGGATTTGCCGAGCGATTTTGTTGCATTGGGCGATTGGCGCATGAATGAAGAGCATTATCACACGCGATCCATAAGTTTACTTTTCTGGTTCTCGTCGACCTCACCGCGTGCGCCCGGCACCGGTTCACTTTGCAGGTGCTCTCACAAGTTGCCCGAAGTTCTGGGTGGCGTGCTGAAAGTGATCGAACGCGAAATCCCTGCGAGAAGGGAATCATGATGAAAGGGAGATATGAATGCTGAATACATGATCGGCTTCCTATTCGGACAGGTCTTGGCGGCGTGTATTGGAGCGCCTATTGGGGCGCTCCTTGGTGCCGTTGTCCTTCGGATCGCATTTCGTATTGTGGTCGGGAACTACCCTCCGTACTGGACGGCTTATAAGGCCGTCCTCATTGCCTTCATGGTCACGCTGGCCATAGGTCTTGCGTTCGGCATCATTCTTGGAGGAACCGGGGTTAGATTAGATGCTGCCGGATCCCTTGTTGCTTTGGCGTTTGGTTTTCTGGTCCAGTGTTTGATTTACGCGCGATACCTAAAGAATGCAGCCGGAGAGGCGGTCGCGTTTGGAGCGTATTGCTTGGTTGGCCTTACCCAAGTTGCGTTGGTGGGAGGTTCGATCCTATTCGCACTCGCAGCCGGATTGATCGTTAACGGCCTATACAAATCGCTCACAAATCCCGGAACGAGCGCCACAACCGCCTCCCAAGTTCGGTGGCATACCCCGTACCCGGCAACGTCCGTTCAAAGGAACTCGCCTGAGCCAATCCCGGTACAGCAAAAACTCAAAGTGGAGAGCTTTTCCTCAGTGAAAGAAGCCCAATCTGCGGCCATGGCGCGTTACCCCGCGCTCGCAATCGCTGGATCCGAGTTCAACCGCGCTTTCATCGCACGGTATCGGTATTACGAGAAGGTTAAGCCGGATTACTTGAGGACCAATTCATGGCCGGTGATGATCGCTGAAGAGATCTATGCCGACATGAATCCTCGTTAGAATTTCTGCTGCTCTTTCCTGCGAGCCGGGGAACGGATGGTCGCCGCCCTTCACGCGAAAGAAGTGCGCAGCTTCATCCTCGCGCTGTTCCCCGGATGCCGGCGAGCAAGCCGAGTTGGCGGAAAGCGCCGAGCCTAAAAGAGGTTCGGCGCTTTTGCTTCTCATCGATCCATCTCTCCGCTTAAAAAATACGCGGTAGCAAACTGACCTTTCCGAATGAAACGAGACATGGAACTGATCCGACTTCTGCTTCTGGAGCAGGAGAATGGCGAAAGATTGACCGGAGCCGGAAACTTCGACGACACAAC
>JANNON010000493.1:0-4266 GCA_031399105.1 Blastocatellia bacterium
GCTACTCGCCAGGGAGCAAAGAAGCGGGGGTAAACCACCCTTCCTGACCTGCAAATTTCCTGACCTTGAATGTTTTAAATTCAAAGTTGAATGATGATTTAGTTGGTTGGCCTAACGGGAGGCGCCGCGACGACGGAGAGCAGAGGCGCGGGTCATCGGCACGAGCGCATCGGAAGTACCTTCGGCAGGAGGTTCGGCAAAGTTCGTTAATTCTTCAGCATGGCTTTGCAGATAGTGGAAGAACCTTTCAAACTCCTGCTGCATCGCGTCCATCTTCTCGCGCATGTTGAGAATGATTTCAACACCAGCGAGGTTCACGCCGAGGTCGCGTGTTAATGAAAGGATTAACTCGAGCCGTTCCAGATCAGGATCAGTATAGAGACGCGTGTTGCCTTCAGACCGCGACGGCTTTAACAGCCCTTCGCGTTCATACATACGCAGCGTCTGCGGATGCAACTCGTATTGAACCGCGACCGCGCTGATGGTGTATGTCTTTGGTTTGCGACTCATGATAAGGAAGATGTTAGATGTTGGATGTTAGTAAGACGCTCCTGGCTTCCTCTTCACTAACATCTAACATCCAGCATCTGACATCTATTCCAGTCCCATTTCCACTCGCGGATTCTCCGAGTTCATCTTCGAATACTGCCGCAACAGTTCCTTTGTCTCTTCTGATATCACTTTCGGCAACGTCACCATCACTTCCACGAATTGATCGCCATGCGCACCGGGATTTCTAAGCGACGGCGCCCCACGTTGTCGCAAACGAAACTTCTGACCCGACTGTGTTCCCGGAGGAATGCGCAATTGCGCTTTCCCCTCCACGGTTGGCACTTCGATCTTCGCTCCCAACGCTGCTTCGGGAACCGTGATCGGCACGGTCGCATAAATGTTGTCACCCTTGCGCGTGAAATACTTGTGCGTGCCGACGTTGGTGATGATGTGCAAATCGCCGGGCGGCGCGCCCAAACGGCCGCCTTCACCTTTGCCGGGAATCCTCACTCGCGAGCCCGTCTCCACGCCGGCCGGAATCCGCACTTTAACGTTTTCGGTTTTGGGCACAGTGCCGCTGCCTTTACACAAAGAGCACGGCGACCTTCGCCGACCCGTGCCGCCGCAGTCGGTGCATTCCTGTGAAAATCGCAAGCGGCCGCCCGCCTTCTGCACCTGCCCCTGACCTTTGCACGTGCTGCAAACCATCACCGGGCCACCAATATCGCCGGCGCCATTGCACCGCGGACATTGTTCGGAACGATTGACCTTGATGTTGGCCGTTAGCCCCTTGATCGCTTCTTCAAAGGAAACTGCCAAGGGCATCTCGATATCGGCGCCGCGCTTTGGTTGCGGCCGAGGGGGTTCTTGCTCTTTTGCAGCGCCACCACCAAACAGTTCTGAGAAAATATCTTTAAAACTGCTACCGCCACCGCCGCCAGGGGAAGTAGAGGTGCTCCAATCAAAACCGCTGAAGTCAAATCCAGGCGCGGCACGACCAGCTCCTGGCCCACCACCCGGTGAAGCTCCGCGCGCTGCCGCATCGGCCAGGTTGTCAGAATACTGTCCGAAACGATCATATACAGAACGCTTCTTCGGATCGGAAAGCACGTCATGCGCTTCCGACATCTTCTTGAAGCGATCCTCGGCAGACTTGTCTCCCGGATTCACGTCCGGATGAAACTTGCGCGCCATTCGCCGGTAAGCCTTCTTGATGTCTTCAGGCTTGGCGTCGCGCTTGAGGCCGAGAATTTCGTAGTAGTCTTGCTTAGCCATCGTTGTGACGGACGCGGAGAAGGGGAGAAGCGGGGACACGGGGGAAATTCACCGTACCTGACAAAAATCTCCTGGCTCCGTCTCCCCGCGTCTCCGTGTTCCGCGTCCCCTGTCTCACCGTCTCGCCGCGTCTCCGCGTCAGCTTTGTTTACTTCTTCTCGTCCACGTCCACGTACTCAGCGTCGATGACGTTGTCGTCGCCGCCGCCGCTTGCTGCCCCTGCCGCGTTTGCCTGCTCTTCAGTGGGAGCTTCTTCACCGCCGGTGCTGCTCGTCTGTTGATACAAAGCTTCCGCAAGTTTGTGCGAAGCAGTCTGCAGTTGATTGAAGGCTTCGTTCATCTTCTCAACCTCGCCTCCAGTTAAAGCCGTCTTCGCTTCCGCGATGGCTGTTTCAACTTCACCTGCTACTGCGCCGACCTTCTCGCGATTCTCGTTAAGCGTTTTCTCCATCTGATAGACAAGCGTATCCAAACGGTTACGTGCCTCGATCTCTTCGCGCTTCTTCACGTCATCGGCTGCGTGGGATTCTGCATCACGCATCATCTTGTCAATGTCTTCCTTCGAAAGCCCTGACGATGCGGTGATGGTGATCTTCTGCTCGCGACCGGTGCCCATGTCTTTCGCGGATACGTTCACGATGCCGTTGGCGTCGATGTCGAATGCGACTTCAACCTGCGGCATACCGCGCGGTGCGGGCGGAATTCCGATCAAGTGAAACTTACCAAGCGTTCGGTTGTCACTCGCCATCGGGCGCTCGCCTTGCAGCACGTGAACTTCAACCGACGTTTGATTATCGGAAGCAGTTGAGAAGATCTCCGACTTGCGCGTAGGAATCGTGGTGTTTCGTTCGATGAGTTTGGTGAAAACTCCACCAAGTGTCTCGATACCGAGGCTGAGCGGCGTAACGTCCAGCAACAGGATGTCGGTCTTCTCACCTGACAACACGCCGGCCTGAACTGCGGCGCCGATCGCCACAACTTCGTCCGGATTCACGCTCTTATTTGGGTCTTTGCCGAAGAGCTCTTTCACCATCTCCTGAACTTTGGGGATGCGTGTCGAGCCACCAACCAACACAACTTCGTCGATCTTCTTCGCATCGAGACCGGCGTCTTTAATTGCCTGCTGCACGGGGTTGCGCAGTCGACCAAGAATGGGTTCGACTAGCTGTTCAAAGCGAGCGCGCGTGAGTTTCATCGCGAGGTGCTTTGGACCTGACTGGTCAGCGGTCACGAAGGGAAGATTGATTTCCGTTTCCATCGTGCTCGACAACTCAATCTTGGCCTTCTCCGCCGCTTCCTTCAAACGTTGCAGGGCCATCTTGTCGCCCGAAAGATCGATGCCCTGATCTTTCTTGAACTCTTCGACGATCCATTCGATTAACTTTTCGTCGATGTCGTCGCCGCCCAGGTGCGTGTCGCCGTTGGTCGACTTAACTTCAACTACGCCTTCTCCAACTTCGAGAATCGAAATGTCGAATGTACCGCCACCAAAGTCGAACACCGCGATGGTTTCGTCTTTCTTCTTATCCAGACCGTAGGCCAGCGCCGCCGCAGTCGGCTCGTTGACGATGCGCATCACTTCGAGACCGGCGATCCTGCCGGCATCTTTGGTCGCCTGGCGCTGTGCGTCGTTGAAATAGGCCGGCACTGTGATGACAGCTTTCTCGACCTTCTGGCCAAGATAATCCTCGGCAGACTGCTTCATCTTTTGCAGGATGATCGCGGAGATCTCCGGCGGACTCCATTCCTTGCCACCCGCCGCGATTCGCACGTCGCCGTTGCCCGAACCCTGCACCTTGTAAGGCACCTGTTTGATCTCTTCGCTGACCTCGTTGTAGCGCCGGCCCATGAATCGCTTGATTGAATAGACTGTGTTCTCGGGGTTAGTGACGGCTTGGCGCTTGGCAACCTGGCCAACCAGTCGGCTTCCGTCTTTTGTGAACGCAACGACTGAAGGAGTGGTGCGTCCGCCCTCAGAGTTGGTAATGACGGTCGGCTCGCCACCTTCCATCACAGCCACGACGGAGTTCGTCGTTCCTAAATCGATACCAATAATCTTGCTCATTTGCTTTTGCTCTCCAAATATTTGATTGGCCGCCTCGGACGTTGAACCGCTGGAAATCTCAAGTTAACCTGTCGCATCCTGGCAAGTTCCGGCGGCCACCATCCGTGCTTCATCTTCATCCGGCACAGCCTCACCAAGCTGCAGCTTTAAGCGGGCCTTAATATAATATCTGAGTCTCCGACTGTCAACTTATTGCAAGGTTGGTTGTGTAGGTTTGCTATATGACTTTGCGTGCTGTTTTAGTATTAGTTGCTTTTCGGTATTTATGGGTGTGTTTGCCCCGAGCTTTACTGGCCGCGAGCTTACTGAGACAAGGTGGGCAGGCCGGGCGAGGCGAAGCAATCAGAACCGCGGAGCGCAGCGACCGGGCCGACGCGAAAACTTCAACTGAAATAAAACTCAACTACCTAGCCAATTGCGTGCTTCTTCCGAAT
>JANNON010000506.1:0-11952 GCA_031399105.1 Blastocatellia bacterium
CCTACTCCGACCGTAACGCCGTCACCAACTCCGACGCCAACAGCAACTCCAACACCAACGGTAACTCCAACACCGAGCCCAGCACCATCGCCGACAGTCACGCCTAGCCCCAATCCGACGCCGGTCACATCGAGCGATACCGTTGTCTACACGTATGACACGCTTAATCGATTGACAAGTGCGCAATATGCGAGTGGGCCAGCAGTTGTTTACACTTACGATCCCGCTGGCAATCGCACTGCTATCCAAATAACAGGTGGTACAACGCCGACACCGTCACCAAGTCCATCCCCTACAGCAAGTCCGAGCCCAACGCCAAATCCGACGCCGAGTCCAACGCCCTCACCGACACCCGGCGTTATGCAGTTGCTATTGGATGAGACGGGACCAACTCTTGATCAGGCGGCGGCGATAGATGCTCTACTTTATCTGCGAGATCCCTTCCCTGTTGTAAACGGAGCAAATCTGCTCAACCTGGGCGTCGATCGCAACACAAGAGTCGTACTCTTTCTGTCAAATCTTCAATTAGCACCAGGTGAGAGTTCTGCTGCCGTAACGGTCATTTTGATCGATGGGAACAATCAGATGCATGAGGTACCGGCGGAGGACGTGCGTCCCTTGTTAAACCTTCCGTTTACCCAGGTGACTTTTAGATTGCCAGACAACCTTTCAGTTGGTCCATGTATCGTCACGGTACGAGCACACGGACAGTCAAGTAATTCCGGCCGCATTAGAATTCGAACTTAGACGAAGGCCCGGTGCTCAGTGCCTGCTAGACGCAAGCGGGTAATTTCAGCAAAGGGGTCGTAGGATTAAACGGTGCTTTTCTCTATGGGAACAGTGACCGTCATCGCAGTTTGATCCCACAAGGGACACTACACCAGGGAGAACTCGCGCTTGAACCTTCTCTCTAATCCGCCTTTTGTTTCTGCGGGCCCCCAAGAGGTTAGAGCATCTCGCAGCCGGAATCCTGCTCAACACTAACGAACGGGAAGTGTCTCCCCAGTTTACTATGTAGGATCGTAAATCGTGCACGATTTGCCCTGCAAATATGGGTCGGGAGCCCCGGAGGCAATGTTGACCGTTGCGTCGAGACGGTGTAGGTTCTGCCGGTTTAATCGTCCTCAACGAGAGTTTGGCTTCAGAACTCCTTTCCTGAAAATGAGAGCATTCCTCTAACTGCTCTCGTAGTCACAGTCACGAAGTCAATTCGAAGAACTCGGACGAGAGAGCTTCCGCAACTACCCTCGGATCGTCTTTGCCCTCGCAGTGGGATAGCGATGTCCCAAGATCGCCACGTTTCATCCTCGCCAGCACCTGAGACCAAGGATCAGGCGGCAGCCAGCACTGCGACTGATGGCGTCAACCCAAGCCCCCGTCAGTCTCGCTTCCCAAGGGCGGCGGCGCGATTCGCGGTCTGGGCAAAAAGTTTGGCGTCAATCCGGCTACCGGGACCGGATCTTTAACGATTTCACTTGCATCGATTCCCGAACGCTCCGGTTTCGGACCGCAGCTCTCCCTCTCATACGATTCAGGTTCGGGGAAAGGTCCATTCGACCTGGGGTGGGAAAAAAGGCCATCTTTGTTTCGGACGGTATGAAATGCCAAAGCAGTATAATTAGTGGGATCGAAAGAGTCAGAGTGGAGTGTTTGTGAAAGAGTTGAACCAACCCTTAGAGGCGTGGCCAGCCGGCCCGAGCGCGGTTAATTCTCAGACCAAGTTCCAAGCTGTGGGTCTATATTTTTTTCAAGTAGTTTACTTGTCCCTCGATTTAGATCTTGACATAGTCTTTCTTCTGATGCCCTCACTCTTAGTCCTTGCGGGCAGCTTTAAAGGTAGGTCAAGCTCATCATCAATCAACGCATCAACGTAAACGCCGGCAACTCTGGCATAGCTCAACAGCACAAGTAGTTTTGGTTCCCGTACGCCACGTTCGTAAGCCGAGATTCTGGCTTGCGTCAGTTCGTCCTCAAGCCCCATGCGTCTAATCAACTCGTTCTGAGATAACCCAAGCGCCATTCGTATCTGAGTGAGCTTTTCGCCGAGCTGCGCCGATGTCGACCGCGATGCTTGTCCCATCAGGATTGACCTCCTGACAGAACAATTTCCAGTACAGCTTGTTTACAAATAAGCCCAAATGGGCTTAGTATGTAGTTGAGGTTCGGTTGGGCCGCGGAATGGCGATGGATGGCATTCCACGGCGCGCCAGTCATGCGAGATGTTTTTTCTTTCTTCGCATGTATCAGGTACGGCAGCTAGGCGCTGTAGCTATTTAAGATAACAAAGTGTCTAGGTCAGGTCTATTTCTTTCCAGAGGCGATGTCACAGGCTACGACAAAGCATAAATCGAGGCTGAAGGCGAGACTGCTGATCTGTTTAGTAGTAGGCGTCGCTCTTTTCGTTTTCATTGTTCGGCCGGCAGGATTTCTCGCCGGCCTTTGGCTTTCGGAGCGTCAAAAGAGAGCCGAACGCTCTCCGCAGGCAAAGGTGCCTAATGTTATCGGCCAGGACTATCGCAAAGGCGAAGCGATGCTCAAGGAAAAGGGATTGATGATGCAAGTGATCGCGAAACGCTCGGATGACAACCAACCGATCGACATCATTTTGGATCAGGTTCCTCGTGGAGGTGAGAATGTAGATGTCGGCTACACGATTGGCGTGACCATCGGCGACTTTAGAGCAGATGGATCCGTTACGCCACACCGTTGAGGACTCAAAATTGGCGCTGCAGTTGGCGAAATAGTTCGCTGTCGCAGTTTCTGGAAGACACACTACAACATCGCTGCCGTGAGGCGGCTTTTTTGTTTTGAGCCTGCGGGCGGAGTAACCGTCGAGACCCGCAGCCATTAAATTGGCTGCGCGACAAGACAGCTTCAACGTCTAACTATTTATGCAGCTACCAAGCGAAGCACCGACAGTAAGGCTGACAGCGCGGCGTCCGATACTTGCTCTGCAAAGCCGCCAGTTGGTAGCTCTCCTGGCGATGTTGCTGTCGGTGATACCGACGAAATACCGCTCGTTGGTAACTCGCCGGGCGCAGGCGAAGTAACACCGCTAGTCGGCAATTCGCCAGCAACAGCGGAGATGGAAAACACGCACGCTAGAGCTATAGCTCCTAAGAATTGTTTCATTGGTTTTCTCCTGATGTTGAGGATGCAAGACTTCTTACATAATTAACCATATCGCAGTTTTCAGAAGTTCTTGCAAGACCTGGGCTTGCCAACTAATATCCGGCTGAGCATGCAAGCACCCTTGCATGCTGTCCTAAGTACTCACAATGGAAGGTGACTCTCATGAACATAACCTCGCCTATGCGGGAAACCTCGCACCTTGCACCTAATGCGGAAGCACTTGAGAAATGTGAGGCTGCGTTAGAGCTCAGGGATAAGGGCAATTACCAGGGTGCCCGAGCCGTCATGCATCCCTTGTGGGAGCGGGTTGGTGAACGGCCTAAGCTTAAGGGCCTCCATGCCGAGATTCGTGCGGAAGTTCTCCTGACGGTTGGGATATTGACGAGTTGGATTGGCACTAAAGAAGGATTTGAGAATGCGCAGGAGACCGCCAAGAATCTCATTAGCGAGGGCATCAGCCTTTATCAGGCGTTGGGAGACATCACTAAGGTTGCGGCTTGTCGCGCGGAGATTGCTTATTGTTATTTTCGTGAGGGAGCTTTGGATGAAGCGCGAATCATGCTCACTGAGGCGCTTCAACAACTAAGCGTCCAAGGGGCCACCAGAGCCAGAGCACTTCTTAAACTTATAACTGTCGAGTGGTCAGCCTCACGATACGATGTCGCACTAGAACTTCTTACGAATAATGCTGCTCTGTTTAGAAGGATTACAGATCATACAATACGCGGCAATTATCATAACGAATTTGGAGTTGTTCTTAGATACCTAGCTGAGTCGGATCTGTTCAACAAAGAGAAGTTGTTGCAACAAGCACTCAAAGAATACAAGGAGGCCGATCATCATTTTCACTTAGCTAAAAATAAAGTCTTTGGTGTTTGCGTAAAGAACAACGTTGGTCTCACGCTTCTCAAGTTACGTCGGTTCAAGGATGCGGTTAAATACCTTGAACAGGCCCGGCGCCTCTCAGTGAGTACTAAAAACAAAGTCCAAACTGCAGTAGTTGATGAGAACACCGCGCAAGTGTTAGTTGCAGAAGGAAAGTTGAAAGAGGCGGAAGCCATAGCACGACACGCGGTACGAGTGTTAGATAAAACTGGTCATCAGGGCTTTCTAGCTGATGCGTTGATCACTCATGGTATTGCGCTGGCGCGTCTGGGTAAGACGGAGCAAGCGCAATTCACGTTACAAAGAGCTGTCAATACTGCGCAACAGGTTGGCGCACTAAACAAAGCTGGCATGGCAGCGCTCACTTTCATTGAAGAGATTCCGGAACTAGAGCCGCACGTTTTGGAGGCAGCGTATGACCATGCAAGTGAATGGCTGGCAACATCCCAAAGCCAGGAAGTTTTGCAAAGAGTAATTGCGGTATCGAAGAGGATCAGGTTGAATCCAACCGCTGAAATGCAATCGGGAGGCGCTACGGAACCGCTGCTAGATCTCACCTGCGACCTCAATCAAGAAAAGTTAAAACATGAGCGCGAATTGATTAGGCAGGCTTTGGCGAAAGTTGACGGGAGACTAACGCGAGCAGCATCGCTGCTAGGCATGAGTTATCAAGGTTTGGCCTACATTATTGAAAAAAGGCACCCGGACTTGCTGAAAGAACGTTCTCCTATTCGGCGCCGTTCATAGTTAATACTTAGTTATTTGTGTCGGCCCACATTCAAAAGCAAATAGATTAACGACAAGAAAATCGCCGCGAGGTTTTATCTCAGCGCTTGCACATTTCGACGATTGAGCGGAACGCGAATGGTGCAGCGAACGCAACCTATGAGGACAACGTGGTGTCAGGGCCGGCATGTCCCCCCCAACATGCCGGTCCGATTAATCCAAGCCAGATTCCCTAAATTGGATTGCCCGCGAGTTGCCGTTAGCAGGATTCAGGGCCCCGCTGGGTTTCAGCGTAGTTGTGAAACTAGGCCTTTGTTTGAATCGATGCAATAGTGTTTGGCCAAAATGCGCTAGACTCCAATTAACGTCGCTCCGGTCCATTCAACAAGCGTCCGTTCAAATGCGGTTCCATTCTGTGGGGAAGGAAGCATGCCGCTATCGATGAGAAACCAGAGCGCTTGCGCAAACTCGGCCAACAATTGTGTTTCGTCCGCTACTAATTGATTTGTGGCCACAAGGCGGCATTTGTATGGATCGCCTCCGAATTCATAAGGCACAGCTACACTCATGTTTTTAGCGGCCTTGCTTCGCGTTTGGTAAATGATTATGGGCAAGCTAGGTGAGATGGTGCGCCGGATGTCCGAAACGCTGTTCATGACATGAGGGAAGTTTATTTCAACGGACTCAATTGGACCCATCCAACCTAGCGTGTAATCGTGAGCTACACTTTTCCAACTGTTCTCAATTTTTGATCTTGCCTGCTTCTGTGCCTGAGCGATAGTTGAACTCATCGTCTTTCATTCTCGTCGAGCTATAATCAACGACTTATTATTGCACAATGCTTGGGTTAGCTGAACTCGTCTTCGAGTCACGGGTTCCGGTGATTTTGTTAGCATTAGACAATGTCACTTTAGAGGGTCTCACCGACAATTTGAATGACGACGAACCTCAAGAGACGACAAGACGCAACGAAGCAAGCTCAGGGAACTCCTCGCGACTTTGATTTGAATATCGAAAAGGTGTTGGAGGGCTGGGATATCAGTCATGCAATTCGCGAGATCATTGCAAATGCTCTCGACGAGAGTGTCTTGACCTCGACTAAGACTCCAGAGATCGTCCAGCGCGGATCGCGTCGCTGGGTAATCCGCGACTTCGGGAGGGGGCTTCGTTATCAGCATCTCACGCAGAAGGAGAATCCAGAAAAGCGAAGACGCGCTCGGGATATAGTTGGACGTTTCGGGGTGGGCCTAAAGGATGCATTAGCAGTGCTGGATCGCCGTTCGGTCGGAGTGGAAATCTGTTCGTCGCATGACAAGATCAATTTGGTCCATAAACCTAAAGCGGGTTTTCCGGATGTGAAAACGCTCCACGCGCGTGTCGTCTCCTCATCCGAACCGTCGATGCGCGGAACGGAGGTCCAGATCCATCCAGTCAGGGCAGCAGATGTTCAGCAAGCGAAAGATTGCTTCCTGCGGTACTCAGGTGATCCGGTACTTGAGGAAACGAAGTTTGGTCAAATCTTGAGGACGCCAAAAAAGCGCACAGCAAGGATTTATGTTAATGGGTTGGTTGTGGCAGAGGAACCCAACTTCGCATTCAGTTACAACGTAACGTCGCTCACCCAAACAATGCGTAAAGCCCTGAATAGGGAGCGGACAAATGTTGGACGTTCAGCATACTCGGATCGCATCAAGGCAATGTTAATGGTGGCGGAGTCAGAGCAGGTCGCTGAAGTTCTTGCGCATGATCTTGAAGGTCTGGCATCTGGAAGGGCTCGAGATGAACTCAAGGATTGGAGTGATGTTGGCGTTCGCGCGTGTCAAATCCTTAATGCAAAACGGTCGGTGATATTTGTCACTTGGGAAGAACTGCTGAACAAGAAAGAGTTAGTGGACCAGGCGCGACGCGATGGGCGTGATGTCATTACGGTTCCTGGCACGATCGCTAACAAGCTCGTTGGATTAAAGGATATCGGTGGCCAGCCGTTACAAACGCTGACTCGGTTTGCGGAGGAATACTGCAAAAGCATTGAGTTCAAGTTCGTCGATATTGTGGATCTCACAACAAAGGAACGAAGGATCTTTGATCATTTGGATGCAATAGGGATTGCTGGTGGCGGCAGGCCTAAGTGTGTGCGTGAAGTCTTAGTCTCAGAGACGATGAGACCTTCAGTCCACGAAGGATTGCACCCGGAGGGTCTTTGGGACGACATAACCGGAAGAGTGATTATTCACCGTCCGGTTTTACGTAGTCTCCGCCGCTTTGCTGGCACGGTTCTTCATGAATTCGCTCACGCCAGATCCGGTGAGCCTGACGTATCGAGAGATTTTGAGCTGGCATTAACCGATGTCATTGGCATTCTTGCTACGTCTCTTGTGGGCGAGCAGGAAGTTGAGGGTCAGTCTAAGCGGTAAGACAGCGAACGCAATATGAGTGTATCCCGAGATCATTGCAGTGCTGCGTTGAACCGTGGAGGGAATCTACCATGCGAAAGATGATTGTCGGCCTGACGTTACTGCTGACGGTGATCATTTTCTCACAGCCGGTCGAGTCACAAACGAATCAACAGGATAACGAAAGCAATAAAGTTACAGTCTATGTTTACAAAACGCCTCACCACCGGACCCTTGGAAGAGTTGCGCCTCCTGTCTATTGTGATGAGGTGTTGTTGGCTAAGTTGGATGGAGGCAGATATTTCATCGTCAAGCTTGAGCCTGGCACTCACTCTTTCCGCTCGAAGAACAAAAAGGATGGCGGTGTTGAGATAGAGCTAAAGCTTGGGCAGGAATATTTCCTGCGTATGGAGACGCGCACAGGCGTTCAAGTAAACGCTCCCAGAATAAGCGTGGTGCCAAACGAAGAGGGACGATATGACGTGAAGCAAATGAAGTACGTCAATGATGGCGACATTAGAGACTCGAAAGTAATAACTCCCAGCAAGGAAGAAAAGAAGTAGAACCGAAAGAGGTTATTTCACCTTCCACGTATTCTTCCACGATTAATTTCCCCAGTTTAGTCTTAGGAATCATGAGTATTCTTTCAGTCGATCTCGCGTCAAATCGGTATCGAGATATCGGGATTGCGGTGCTATCACCGCGCGAGGAATTTGTGGCGGTCGAGTTTATTGAGGCCAGTGATTCAGACTTGAGCGGTCGACCGTGCGTTGAGGATGTCACTGATTGGCTCAAGGAATTAGCGAAGGCCTATGAGGCAGATGTGATCTTTATTGATGGCCCACAAGGCTGGAAGCATCCTGAGAACGGTTTTCAGCATGCTCGGCATTGTGAGCGCGAGCTCGCAACTCCTGGAAAGACGGGCTTGCCCGGATGTGTCAAACCAGGTTCTTGGACGCGCATGGCGGCATTCTCAATCGAGCTGTTCGACGCTTTGGGCGCTCGTGGTTTTGAACGCGTGCAAAGCCAGAAGATCTGGTTTTTGGTCGAAAACTGGCAATAGAATCTTTTCCTACTTCGGCTTGGCGAACGCTTGGCCTGAAGTCACTGCCAGGAAAGTCTCGTACATCGGCCTCTCAATTGAGCACATGGACAACCGCCCTCACGGAATTGGTTCCATGTACGTTAAAGCGTCCGCCGACGCATGACGAACTACAAGCGTTGGTGGCTGGTCTGGCTGGGTTGCCACTCCTCGGTGAGCATGGAGTTACGTTTAGACTGTTTGGTTCAAGGCCCGTTGAACTACTCGGAACTTGGCGTGAAGGGTTTATTGTGAATCCGGTCAAACTATCCGCAAGTCGCGGATTGTTATTGTCGGGATTAAAGTTCATCGGAGCCAATGAACGCGTTGAATCCGGGGTTCTGAGGTTAGGCCCTCTCAGCGGCTAGTAAGATGTTTTCGTAAGGCGGACCACTCGATCATTACTAGTTGGCCCGTAATTGGTTTCTATCAGTTCGTTGGTGTCCCTATCCTGGTGGTCTCTAAATACTAGATTATCTAGTTCGTTCTTAAGCTCTAAATCTAGATTTTGCGTGATTCCCCAGATAATCTTCCCGGCCTTGGAGCTTGTGCCTAAGCCATTGGCGACTCGAAGTAGCAAATCGTCGTGAAGTATTACTCGTGCAGCTTTGACGCGTATTCCGATCTCTAAATATTCCGCATAGGTGAGGCCTTGCCGTTTGTCTGCTGAGTGTATTTCAGAAACTACTTCGATCTGATAAACCCTACTCAACTCGTCCCGCCCAATTTCGTTGTAGTCTCGTTGCAGCACCACCGACAATTCGGGTATCAACTTATCACCGATCTTTCTGATGATCCGCCGAATAATCCTAAACGCTTCCGACCTACGGCCGAAACCATCTTCAATGCGAACCGACGCCTCATGAAGAATCCTTACGGATTCTCTGAGCCGCTCGGCTATGTCTAGGTGCTCGGCATAAGTGAGACTCTTTCGTTTGCCCATTTGATTGCGTCCTTTTTTAGACCTCTCTCTAATTGACTACTTGGCAAGAAGCGAGTTTCGTTCCATGCGTCGACTGCCGGGCATTCAGTGACCTAGGTATCAGTGAAAGCGAGTCTTCTGAGTACTTTCTCGAGAGACGGCGCGAAGAGATCAGGAGAACTGAAGTCCGCGTATAACTTAGGCTCCAAGAACCGTGGTATTTTACACTCCTCAAGGAGTAACGGCAGGACGACAACGGAGTCGCTCTGTAATTCCATATTCATTGCGACCTCGAGCTCTTTTTCACCCATCGTGAACGGACTGAACGTGGCGACAGCACTACCGCAAAGAAACGAGCTTTTGTTATCGCATCCTCGATCTTTGTGATCAAGGACTCGCCCACCATGATCTCGGCTTCGTCGACCCATACATCGGTAACTCCTCGTTCATTAAGGGCAGCCTTCAAACGATTGACGAACGGTTTATCCTCCTTTGTATGGCTGAGGAAGATGCCGTGATAAAGCGGTTGTTCCCGCTCTAACTGGGTTCGCAGCGAGGCTTCGATAAGCGCACGGAGAGCTACCTTTGAGGGCGGCGGCGAAACTAACCAACTACGTGTACCTTCTACTTCAATTTCAAGGCCCAATGCTTTCTTTTCTGGCGTTGATGCAAGCATGACATAATCGTCACCCTCAGGAAACGAACCACAAAGTGTCCACCCCTCGCGTCCAAGCTGCTTGAAGTACGGCGCAAAAGGATGTAGCGGTCTATCAATTGTTAGATTCTTTGACGTCTTTGGTGACAAAACTGCAGCTGTGATCAGCTTCTCAACTCCATGGCTCAGGTAGGCTTGGTACAGCGAGCGCCAGCCAAAGAAGTGTATCTTCTTCTCAACCGCCATAATGAAGACGACCCGCGTCCCGTTTTCAAGGGCGCCTTTTAGTTCGTCTTGTCGCTCCCAACGATCAAAAGCAGCGTCTAAATCGTGTTGGTTGTTTTCTTTCTTTAGATCCCAAAGCTCTTTTTCTGAGTTCGAATGGCGACCAGACCGGCCAAAAATAAAATGAGAATAGCTGACCGGGTTAATGATGATAATGTCGTAATCATAGAGTGGCGCCGCAGCAAGCTCTGGCTCGATCTGAGGCCGGCAGAGTCCTTTAGTATTGATTTCGATTCCGCGTGGCATGGCGCCTGGATACTCTAAACCTACGAGCAAAACTCTCTTCTTTCTTGGTGGCTTGACCATGAGATTGTTAGAGAAGGCCTTTCGGATAACCGTTGGACAGTAACCGTTGGAAAGTTTGAGACAGCTCTAGTACGCCTCAAAAGAGAAGTTGTCGTCTGAGGTTCGCATTGGTGACGGCGTGGTTTTGAACGTACACCCTTTCGCGAGAACTTTTAGTGACGTTCTCGTAAATCTCTGATCCCAAGCCGTGGCCGTTCTCCCAAGTCATCTCGTCTCCGACCTCCAGCTCAAAATCGGACAGCAGTTCGATTATGGTGAGCCCATCGTCTTCGGTTGCGATGGCCACCATACCGCGACTTGGATTGATTGCTGCAACTTTCCCGTTTCTTCGCATTTTATCTTAGTCAGTCAAGAAGTTTACGCGGATGTGGGCCAGCACGTTTTGAATTAGCCTTCGGATTCGTCCGACCGGATAGCTCTCGCAAACAAACAATAAATATTATTTCTTCGTTAAGCAGGGGCTAATCGGTTCCGAAGAAACAATCGATCTGAAGTGTATGTGCGGGGAACAAATAATTGGCAGCCTCCACACGATCTCGCCAACATCGTTTTGCAAAAACTGTGGCAGTCAGTTCCATTTAATTGAACTCGAAGGTGATTAGGGTTATATCATCACCGGCAGCGGACCAGTGAAGGTGCCAGCGCGCACCTCGACGGTGTCGCCGGGCAGCGCGACGACGCGCTTCAACAGGATCACGTCCTCGGCCGGTGACTCGAGAACGACGACGTCGCCGCGATGGGGCTCGGACCAGCGCCAGAGCCAGACGCGAGACATCGGGAAGCGCAGGCCGTATGCGGCCTTCGACACGAACACGCGGTCGCCTTCCTGCACCGTGGGGATCATCGAGCCGGTGGGCACCACGTAGTGATCAGCGAGCGAAGCACGCGCGGTCAGCGCGACAGCGAGGAACGCGACGAGGCTTATCGCGTCGCGGCCGAGACGGCGAGCGCGCGACGGCTTCTCTTCGTGCGCGCTCGGCCTGCCTCGGCCCTTGGCCGCTCGCGGGCGTGGACGTTCGGAGGGCGGATCGTCGTCTTCGGTCGTTCCAGAAACCTCTCGACTCATCGCGGTGCACCTGCGGATACGCCGATCGCGAACAGAACGATGAACGCGTACAAGACCACGCCGAGCACACAGAGACCCGCGTTGATCGCAGCCACCCAGTAAGCGGCTTGCGCGTTGCCGCGATTGTTGGCGCCCACCTCACCGCGATCAATCGCGGCGAGCTCGGAGCGTGCCATGAAGAACGCTGGAATCGAGAGTAAACAGCCGCAGGTGAACCACGACAAGATTGCCATCACGAGCGCCCACGTCGTGGTGTCCGAGGACGATTGGTAGCCGGCGAAGCCTGGTGAAGCGGGCGGGCCGTAGGGGTTGCCACCGTACGGAGCCCCATACTGCGGGGGTGCACCGTAGGCGCCAGGCGGCGGACCGTATTGACCAGGAGGCGCGCCGTAGCCAGGGGCTGCGCCGGGGCTCTGGGGGTTTCCCCAGGATTGCTGCTGACCGGGCCCTTGCGGGCCGCCTTGTGGTGGCGCTCCCCAAGGACCCGGCGGCCCTTGCGGC
>JANNON010000721.1:0-4362 GCA_031399105.1 Blastocatellia bacterium
AAAGTCCAAAGTCCAAAGTCCAAAGTCAAAGACCAAAGACCAAAGTCAAAGACCAAAGTCAAAGACCAAGTCAGTTGTTGAAATTCAATTGAGATCTCAAATTTTAGATCTGAGATCTCCTCCGGAGAATGTATGAGTACAGAGGTAGTAATGCCGCAAATGGGCGAGTCCATTGCGGAAGGAACGATCACCAAATGGCTTAAGAAAGTCGGCGACCGCGTCGAGCGAGATGAGCCACTGTTCGAGATTTCAACGGACAAAGTTGACGCTGAGATCCCTTCGCCTGCCGCCGGCACCCTCACCGAGATTCGGCACAACGAGGGCGAAACCGTTGAGGTGAACAAAGTGGTGGCAGTGCTTGATGGAGCTAATGGCGGGTCCAGTGCAGCCGCACCGGCCGCTGAAGCGCAGGCTCCGGCTCAAGCACCTCCTCCTGCCGAAGAATCGAAAGCTCCAGAGCAAAGCCAGCCGGTCGTGGCCCAACCAGCAAGTACGCCGCCTGCTCCAACCGCAGCCGAAGCAAAAACACCCGAACCGGCGAAACCTGCCGCGGCGCCAGCGGATTCAAAACCGGCGCCCACGCAGCAATCGTCACCTACTGCAACGAAATCAGCCGGCAATGGCGAAACACAGACTGTTGAAGATTTGCGCCGCACAAAATCCAGCCCGCTTGTGAGGCGCATAGCCGAAGAGCACGGCGTTGATATCGCTCGCCTGGAAGGCACGGGTCTCAGCGGGCGCGTTACCAAGAACGACATTCTCAGTTACATCGAATCCGGCCCGGCGACACCCGAGAAAGCTGCATCCGTACCTGCTCCCACAAAGGAGCCGCAGCCAGCGCCGCCTGTTAAACCTGGTGAAGGCGATCGAGTCGAGCCGATGACTGTGATGCGCAAGAAGATCGCTGAGCACATGGTGCTGTCTCGTCGTACTTCAGCGCACGTCACCACTGTTTACGAGATCGACATGACGCGCATCGCGAAGTTGCGCGATCAGTACAAGAGCCAGTTTCAGGAACGCACCGGCACGAAGCTGACATTTATGCCGTTCATTTTCCAAACGGTGATTCGCGGCTTGCGCAAGTTCCCGATTTTTAATGCGCAAGTCAGTGGCGATCAGATGATTTATAAACGGGACATCAATCTCGGCATGGCCGTAGCTCTTGATTGGGGATTGATCGTGCCGGTGATCAAACGTGCTGATGATCTATCGATATCAGGACTCGCCCGCATGGCGAACGACCTGGCCGACCGCGCCCGCACCAAACAGTTGAAACCGGATGAGGTAACTGGCGGAACTTTCACCATCACTAATCCGGGCGTCTTTGGTGGTCTATTCGGTACGCCGATTATCAATCAACCGCAGCTGGCTATCCTCGGCGTCGGGAAAATTGAGAAGCGACCTTGTGTGATTTCAACCCCGGATGGAGACGACTACATTGCGATTCGCTGGATGGCCTACTTTGCGCTGAGCTTTGATCATCGTGTGATCGATGGCGCCGATGGCGAGCGATTCCTGGCGTACCTAAAAGAGGAGTTAGAAACCGGCGAGTTCTCGATCTAGATTTGTAGGGGCGTCCCTCCGTGGGCGCTCCTCATTGCGCCATCAGATCTTTGAGGAAACGAGGGGTGTCCACGGAGTGACACCCCTGCAAATTGTCGCGGTGACGCGCCTGAATGTGTCAGGTTCATCACCGCTTTTCTTGTAATGAAGCCCCTTCTTATTGCGATCGAGTAGCGATTCGATGAAGAATCCAGCCAGGGACCATGAAGGTCTTGACTAAGTAAGCTCTTCGGTCTAAACAGGTGTTCGCCCGGCGGTTTCAGCGTGGGCAACAACCGACTTCAAGAACGGTTGATGAGATAATCCACTGGGTTCGCGTTTAGGCGGGCCGCTAACTCTGAAGGAGAGTAGTTCATGACAATCCCGAAATTCAAAATGTTTTCCTCGGCAGCAGTGCTGGCACTTGGCCTCCTGTTCGCCGCCGCCCCCCTTGCCTATTCACAAGACACAACCGCCGCAGCCGGCTCGCGCACGGTAGCCAGCGGTGAGAAGATGAAGATCAAGGGTGTGGTCACTCGTCGTGATGCCGACACCTTTACCGTTCGTGACAACAACGGCGTTGACACAGTTGTCCGCCTGGATGAAAAGACCAGCGTGAAGACCAAAGGTGGCTTCCTGCGCAGCGGTACGAATTATGGCCAGACCAACATCCTTCGCGGCTTGAACCTCGAAGTCGAAGGTCGCGGCAATGGTAACGAACTGGTTGCTACGAAGATCAGATTCAACGATTCCGATCTGAGAGTTGCGCGTGCCGTCGAATCCCGTGCTGCGCCGCTTGAAGAGCGTGCCACTACCACCGAAACCAAGCTTACCGAAGTCGAACAGAATGCTCAGCGTCTTTCAGGCCAGCTTGATGAATTGGCAGCAGTTGCCAACACAGCCCGTGGCGGCGCCCGTGCTGCGCAGGAAACGGCAGATGCAGCAGTGGCTGGTGTTAATGCCACTAACGATCGCATCTCCGCTCTTGATGACTATGAACCGCAGACAGTAGCGGCAGTCAATTTCCGTTCTGGCAGTGCAGTTCTTTCGCCCGACTCGAAGACCAAGCTCGACGAGATCGCCAGCAAGGCCATGAATGCAAAGGGTTATGTGCTGGAAGTTTCCGGTTATGCCGATGCCAATGGCAGTGTGGAGCGCAATCGCGCACTCAGTCAGCGCCGTGCGGACGCCGTGATTCGTTACCTGGTTGAGAACCACAGCATTCCGCTTCGTCGCATCGTAACTCCTTACGGTTACGGCGAATCTAATGCAATCGCAGACAATACAACGCGAGATGGCCGCGCTGAGAACCGCCGCGTAGAGATCAAGTTGCTGGTTAACAAAGGCTTGACCCAACCGGCGCCGACAGTCGAGCGATCGACCAGCTCAGGTCAGTAAGTATCATTTCGCAATGTGGCGATGCAACTAGCGATCGTCGCCTTGCACCAAACAGCTATGAATCATGCCGCCCCAACACTTTTGAGATAAGACACGCTGAACCTGGTATGCTGTGGGTGGCATGAGGAGTAGCTCAATGACTGGTAGATTTTTTGGAAAACATTTTGGGCCGGCACTTCTTCTGGGAGTGCTGGCTCTGTTTTTTTTGATACCGGCGATCAGCGCGCAGACTTTAAAAGATCTGCCGCCTCCGCCTCCACCATTACCCACGCCAAAACCCACGCCCCCGCCGGAACCCAAGGATGAAGACTTCGACGTAGTGCGCGTGAGCTCGAACCTGGTGATGGTTCCCGTCTCAGTCGTCAACGCGCAGGGCGAGCCGGTGTTGGGTCTGCAGGTAAAAGACTTTCGGCTCGAAGAACAGGGCAAGCCTCAGGAGATTGCGGAGCTCGGGAACCCCGAGCAGGTGCCACTCGACATAGCGCTCTTGTTCGACGTTTCCAGTAGCGTAAGCCAAAAAGGATTTTTCGCTTTTCAGCAGGCAGCGGCTGCAAGTTTCTTGCGGCAAGTGCTGAAGCCGATTGATCGCGCCGCGGTTTTCACCATCAGTGACCAACCGCGCATGGTGCAGCCGTTGGCTTCGTCTGAAGTGACGGCGGCAAAAATCCTGTCCATTCCTTCTGCGAGCGTCGCAGTGCCAACCTCCTTCTACGACACGGTTAGCGCGGCTTCCAAATATTTGATTGCGAATTCGCCTGAACGTCATCGTCGCGTAATCGTGGTCATCTCTGATGGTGACGACAACAACAGCAACATGGTGAGGGAGCAGTCGCTGGCAGACTATCGCGCCAGCCAGAAGATGGAAGAGGCGCAAGCAGCGAAGGGAGAATCCGTTTCCGGGTTTCGCTCCACTCAAAATACCGCTGACGCGCGTGCGCTATTGCGGCGGCAACTGACGGAGCGACACCGGCGGGCAGTACTGGAAGTGCAAAAAGCGGTCCAACAATCTGATGCGGCTTTCTACTCAATCAACCCTGGTGGCGCATCGGTACGGCTAAACGACATCAGTCTGCGTGCGCAGGGTGGAATGCAATCGATTGCTGAATCGACCGGCGGCACTGCCTATGTTCCTTCTGGAGAGAAGGATCTGGAAAGAGTCTTTAATGAAATTGGTGCGGAATTAAGGGGCCAATACCTGGTGCAGTATTACTCAAATTCGGAATCCGCGCCGGGGCAGTTTCGCACTATCAAGGTTGCCGTTCCCACGAATCCTGGACTGCGAGTGCGCGCGCGGCAGGGATACTATCCGAAGCAAAAATAACAATAATAATTAGTACTGAGTGCTGCGTACTGAGTTCCGCTGGTCGACTTGTAGGGGCGTCCCTCCGTGGGCGCCCCTCTGTCGTTAAAGAGGGCCTTAAC
>JANNON010000555.1:0-2819 GCA_031399105.1 Blastocatellia bacterium
GATCGCCTCCAAGGCAAACTCGGCATACGCCTTGATCGAGCGCAGCGGATGATCTGGCGGAATCCGTCGCTCCGTCGATACGTACGAGAACATCGCTCCCTGAGGACTGACTTCGCCGCGCATCGCTCCCGCTCAAGTCAACTATGTGAGTCGATTATCTCTCAATGGAAAATCGACCAGAAGCGCTGTTTTGCATCACCCTGTTAGTAATCCACCGAGCAGAAGAACACTTACTACAGATGCGGCTAAGCTAAGGGCGGCCACCCCAGCGATCATTCGTCGCGTCCAGCGTGCCCAAGTAAATCTACTACTCTTTTCCAACCACCAGCCTGAGGTTGGAAATACAACGACTGCCGCAATCACGGCGACCACTAATGCCACGACGAAAATCGCGAATCCTTGCACCGCACCCGAGTCATCCTCTGGTGAGCTGAGGCCGATTGAGTGCAATTCGGCTGCAGCAAGCCAATAGACGATGCCCGCCGTCAAACAGATAGCTGTTGCGGTGACGAACGTAGCTGCCTTAAAGCGCATGTCTCTTCTGCGCATAACGTTCTCGTTCAACGGCGCGAGCCCGGCGCGCGTCCGGTGGAACGAGTGGTTAGATCCTTCTCGATTGTCGAGCGCAGTGCGTCGTTGATGCGGGTTTGATATCCGGCGCCCTTAGAGCGAAAGAAGGCCAGCACGTCTGCGTCCAGGCGAATGGTTGTCGAGACCTTTGTCGGAGCAGCCTGCTTGCCGCGCCCGCCACGTATGACCGGTGGCCCGAGCATCTCTTCGGACCAGGCCGGATTGTCCCGATCTCGGGACTTAACGAGATTCTTTGGTCGCTTCAAAGTAGTAGCGCGCTTCATATTTCTCAGCTCGACGAAGGGAAATGACGTGGAAATCGTCGTCACGCTCGGTATAAACGAGCACAACTACCTCACCACCAAGCAGCCCAAAGGTCACAAACCGCGGTTCGCCGTAGGAATGGCCGTGCCCACGCCAAGCGTTTGATACACGCTTTCCGACCAGAGCCTTCGCAAATGCAACGTACTTGGTCAATCCATGACTCCTAACGATCCGCATGAGCGCCGCGGACGCTAGGCTGGTGAATTGGCACTTTATGGTTCACGCGTGCGCTCCATGCGAGGGTTAGAGGCCTCGACCAGTACGAAGTTAGCGTCGTTGATACTGACAGGGAAGAGATCCATGAGTCCCTTGCCCGAGGCGTCGAACTTGCCAGTTACAATGCCCCTCCCCTCTTGCCGCGCGTTATGCGACTCGGCGCCAAAACATGAAACCGTTTTAGGCCAGAACCAAGCCGCAAGTTCTACTTCTTCCCTCTCAAAGGCCCCTTGGTCCACCCAAAGGACGCAGTTTTCGAACTCGTAGCTAACGTATCCGGCGACCGAGACCAGACGACCATCAAACTTGGAAGGGTCGCGAAGGAGCTCATCGAGACCTACCAAAGGTGCGTTCTTCGTCGGTGCAACGCAAGCCCCGAGGAACATCAACGCGGAAAGGTATCCCTTCCTACTCATGGCCTCTAACGACAACGCTCACCGGCGCAAAGCGACTGGCGCGCGGGTTGCGAATGCAAGTCGCGTGACAGTCGCGTCCTGCGTCCGGTGGAGCGCTTGGTTAGGCTCATCTGGGTCCGCTGGCCATTGCGCTAAGGAAGCTGATGCTCAAGAGCAGCGGGTAAGCAGCAGCTACATACAATGCGCCGATTGTTGCTCGGACCCATAAGCGAGCCTTGAACACAGCGAGTAGCCCTCTCAGCCCCGACCAGATGCCTAGGACAACCAACACTATCCACACTACGAGGGCGAAGTTAACGTTTGAGCCTTCCACAATCGTCGGTGCTCCAAGATAAGTCGCCACTGCTATACAGAATGGCACTCCCATTAGCGCCCACAGCACCAACATCACGGCTTTCGCTCTGGCGCTCATGGGCCTAACGATTCGCATGAGCGCCGCGGACGCTCGGCCGTGGAATTTGCACCTTATGGTTCACGCGTGCGCTCGATGCGGTGGTTAGATGAATGCTAGCTTAAGTCTGCGTCTTCGCTATCGAGTTCGGAGATCGCATATCCCGACACAACCTCCATTGGAACAATCAGCTTGATCCTCTCGCCTAGCTTAAAGACATTGAGGTAGTTTTCACCACCGTCGGCGACAACAGTCGATAGTCTCGGTACGCTGAATATCTCGAGGACGGCGCTTGCGGCGCCGATGGGCTTTGTCATTGCGGTGATCCTCGAGGCCGGCGCATTAAATGACGTCTTCATGACGATAACCACTTTCAATGCATCATCAATTTCAGTCCGCTTGACACGCAGGCCGGAGGACTCCAGGGCCGTTCGATAAATTCGGATAGCCTCTTCGGCGCGCACCGCCAACGTCAAGCCGAGCTTTACCCTAAGTGGCGGATCCAGCAGTGTGGCGCCCAAAGCCTCTCGTCGGGCTTCCGCCCGTACCTCAAAGAATGCGAAAGAGAGGGTTCCAACCAAACCCGCACACAGCCCGATTAGGGCCCCGCGTCCCACCGACCCGGTGCTCGCGGATGACGCCGCAATAGCCACTCCCGCAGCTGATCCGACCGGAAGGGCTCGCTTGAGATGTCTAAGCTTCACGGACACCTAAAGGCATCGGTTGATTCATCTAAGGAGACTCTGAAGAACCGGTCATAAGAGCGAGTTTAGGCGGCGGATATGAGTCGGGGCATCGGAACGGGCGACTTTGCCGCGTCGATTCGGTGTTGTTGGCTGCCGCATCGTGCGTCTATCGATCTCCACCGGCACCTTTCCTACGTTCTGAGCAGCTGTCTTCGG
>JANNON010000563.1:0-5188 GCA_031399105.1 Blastocatellia bacterium
TTCAGATACTGGCAGTGAGACTCGGCGGCAAATCCGATTACCGGTCCGGAAGAAATATCGAGCCCACCTTCAGCGATAAGATATTGATTGATGGCGGTGTCAAAGAATGCGTAGTAGAGGGCGTTGTTTACGTGACCGTAAATGTCATTGTCCATCCAGCGCGTGGGAAGCGACTGTAAGTGAACGTAGGAAGATCGCGTCATTGTAGCGGTAGCCATGATGTCCAAGTCAGTAGATGTTGGGAATGACATGAAGTCAGTACCGTAACGCGGTAGCGTCGGGTCAAGACTTACAACTCCACGCGCTGCCCGACGCTACCGCGTTACGGTACTGACTTCATAGCCCTCGGAACAAACGCGAAACGCGAAACTCGGAACTCGAAACTCGAAACTCGAAACTCGAAACTCGAAACTTTCCTCAGTACACAATCAGCTGCCGCACCGCCTTCGCCTGAGCCAAGCGATCGAATCCCGCGTTGATCTCGTCAAGCCTTAGAGTATGAGTGTGCAGTTGGTCCACTGGCAGGATCCCCGCTTCATACATCCTGATGAAGCGAGGAATGTCGCGTTGTGGCACGCATGAGCCCATATACGAACCCTTGATTGTTCGTTCTTCAGCGACAATGCCGAGTGCCGGGATTGAAAACATTCTATCCGGTGCCGGCAACCCGATAGTTACCGTCGTGCCGCCGCGTCGGGTAGCATTGTATGACTGGATCAACACCGCTTCGCTACCCACGCTTTCAAAGACGTATTGAGCGCCGCCTCCGGTCAACTCCCTGATCGCCTCAACCGCAGAATTCTGCGCGGCATTGATAACGTGAGACGCGCCTGCTTCTCGCGCCAGTTGCAGCTTGTCGTCCATCATGTCCACCGCGATGATCGGGTATGCGCCCGCGGCTTTAGCTCCCATTATTGCGCTCAAACCAACGCCGCCCATTCCAAATACTGCCACCGCCGAGCCGGCTTCCACTGCCGCTGTATTTAGCACCGCGCCAACCCCGGTCATTACTGCACAGCCAAACAACGCGGCCTTAGCCAAGGGCAGGTCCGCATCGATCTTTACGACCGACTCCTGCGCCGCAACCGTGAACTGTGAGAATGCAGAGATGCCGAGATGATGATGACAATCGCGTGATTGCGAATCAGTAAAACGGCGGGCGCCGGAAAGTAGCGTTCCCGCTATGTTGGCTTCGCCGCCTGGTTCGCACAATGCGCTGCGTCCCGAAACGCAAAACTCGCAGCGACCACATACCGGCACCCAACTGAAAACGACGTGGTCATCAGCCTTGAGATCCGTTACCGCGGCGCCAACCTCGCGGACAATACCGCTCGCTTCATGGCCCAAGACCATCGGCATCACCCGCGGGCGAGAGCCATCGACGACGGAGAGATCTGAGTGACAAAGGCCTGCGCCTACGATCTCGACGAGTACTTCACCCTCACCTGGACCGGCGAGGTCTATGTCGTCAATCACGAATGGCATCGTGTCGGCATACGGCCGCGCCGCACCCATTTCATATAAGACTGCTGCTTTGGTTTTCATGCTTTATGCTGAAGTCCAAGGTTCAAAGTCCAAGGTCCAAGGTCCAAAGTCCAAAGTCCAAGGTTCAAGGTCCAAGGTCCAAGGTTCAAGGTCCAAAGTCTGCTTGGGTCCGAAGACTTTGTACTTTGGACCTTGGACTTTGGACATTGGACTTTGGATCTGGACTTTGGTTTACATCAACAACGCTTCGACGCGATGCGCGTGCACCATCTCTTCACACGGCGACCATGCGAAAACCGTGAAGCGGCCATCCTGCGATGCCACCATGGCAACTGCATCTCTTTGATCATGGACGAACTGTGCCGCGGAAAGGTGTCGCGTGCCGCCGAGTTCGAGCGGATGAACAACTGAAGCTGATCCACCTACCACCGGCTCTGTCACCACCACCTGCTCGATTCGTGCGCCCCCGTCGCGTCGTCCGATCTTCGCGCCAAACGCGAGCAGTTCATATTCCTCGCTCATCACCGCCGCGCCATCGACTGCAGTCAATCCAGCAATCGCATCAACTGCATCGATGAACTGCTCTTGCCAGGTTTGCTCTGCCTTTTCAGCCGGGTCTTTTCTCATCAATTCGGCCAGCTCGCGATACGGTGGTGAGACCGAATAGGGCAGCGACGGGAGAATTGATTCACGCCAGTCCTTTGAACCTTGCGGTACCACCAGTAATGAACCGCCCCGATTGTGCGCACGCATCGAGACGGCGAGTTGCACCAGCACGTTGATTGAATCGCTACCAGGCGAAGCAACACCAAAACCAAGTAGTGGTGTCAGCATGGCGGGACAATCAAGCAGTCCCGTGCCTTCCTGGTCCACGACTTTCACTTCATCGCCCTTCAGCACGAGGACGTTGACATATTTTCCTGTTTCCTGACTGCGCCGGTATTTCACTACCAACAATCCGGGTTCGATAACTTCCAACACAAAACAGTAAGTAGGAATCGCCCGCGTCGTTCCCCAGATGCGCAACTCATTGAGATTGGGCCAAACACCAAGGTGTATACCGGGACGTTCAACTGCGGGTGAAAGCTTCGAAAGAATCTGCGGGGTTAGGCGAAGTTGTCGCTCGAACTTCAATGGCTCGCGTGAGTCTTCTGGGGAAAGGAACGCAAGGGAGATCTTGGGCGCATACCCTTCTTCGCGTCGCAGGCTGGCCCAGAATGCCGCGTCGATAATGGCTTCGATCGTGAAGGCGTCAGGCTCAGGCGCCAGGTGTTTGAGACCCTTCGTCCGCGCTTTGGCGAGTTGCCGTGCAAAGTAGGCTTCGACGGTTGTGGCCACGGAGCGCGCAGCGGGGTATGCAGGTTCCTTGGTGGCCGAGAGCGATCGTTGAATATTTGGTTCCAGTATCACGTTGACCTCGTATTGAAAGCTTATCCTGTCCCGTTCGCTGGAACAAACTGAGGCGAAAGCCGTTGATGTCAGCATGGCAGAGCCTTTGGAGTGCGGCGACTTGTCGCCGCTTTGGCTCGTGTATGAGATTTCAGTCTGGAGCTAATTGAAATCAGTCTGGGCCAAGTGTCCATACGTCAACTCATCCGCGCGTAAGGTCAGTAGCATCTTTTCCCGTCTATTGTCGGATTATTAAGCGAGATGTTGAACGAGAAACCAGTTTGTTCAATTGCTGAGCCTCACTTTTACGGTGGTTATCATTCCTCGCCCGCGTGGCACAACGATTCCAATACCATTCATGCTGGGATTCTGTAGTCGAGAGGAGATCATCTTGTTAAAAAAAATAGTGGGATTCATGTTATCTGGAAGCCTCATGCTTTCGTTGTCGGGATCGCTCGTATTGGCGAATCAAAGCGATCTTCAACTAGCTGAAAAGGCGCGCATCGATGTTGCGAAGGTTGGGATTGGACGAGAAGCACGCGTGGAAGTTTCACTCAAAGACAGAACCAAAATCAAAGGCTACGTGAGCCAGGTCGAGGCAGATTCGTTTGTAGTGACTGATGCCGGCGGCGCCACGCGATCGGTTGCTTATGCTGATGTTGCCAAGGTGAGTAAGAAGAGCAATGGATTCTGGACCCGCACCAAAGTGATCACAGCAGTAGCCGTTGGCGTTGGATTAATTGTGACGTGGAGTATCGTGAAGGGAGCGTTCTGCGATGGCGGCGCCGGTGATCGCGGACCGTGCTAAATTGTCCGTTGTCAGTGGTCCGTTGTCCGTTGTTCTTCTCGGTTAACATTCAAAATGCTTCAGAGAGCCAGTTTGGCCACGTTAGAAGAACAACGGACAACTGCCAACTGACCACGGACCACTGACCACTGACAGTCACCGATTTCCTTCAGCCGCCGGCTCAGGCATCAGCAACACATCTTCCCAGCCGGAATTGTCGGTGCGCATCTGGGCAGTGAGGTCACTGCTTAGCCGCAATAATTTGTCGCTCAAGCGACAGGGATAGTTATCAATCTCAGCAAAGCGTGCTCGCTGTTCTTCTACGAAAGCCTTCTGCTTTTCAATCGACGGAATGGCGTAATGCTGTCCATTCTCCCAAAACGGTTGTAGCAAGCGTTCAACGCTGGCCGCATCGGGAATCGCGATGTCTTCGTCTGCCAGGCCAATGACATCGCCAACGTAGTTGCCGTCTGAGCCAATGCCGCGAAACACTTGCAGCCTTCCGGGCAGCGTCGTCTTCTCTGGATTGTTTGAAGCTTTCAGCGTTGGCTGACCTTCGATCACGCATTGTTTGAAGATCACGCCGGCCACCGCGGGCACTTCGCTCGACAATTTTGTGCCAATACCGAAACCCGCGGCTTCCGGAAACGCCTTCACAATCGCACGGACCTTCTCGACATCCAGATCGCCAGTAAGATTCGATCGCAATCCAGCGAGCCCGTTCGCCTCAAAAAATCTCAGACACCAGCGCCCCAACTCCGCCAGGTCGCCCGAATCCACCCGAAATCCTTTGAACGCACGCCGCCGTGCCTCGGTGGAAGTGGCAGCGAGCGCGGCGTGAACAGCGCCCAGGTAAACATCGATGGTGTCGAGCAACAGCGTCGTGCCGTTCGGATTTGTGTCCAGCCACCGTTCGAACGCAACCTGCTCGAAGTGTTTTGGTTTTCCGGTGCGTGGTTCAATCTCGGGCTCAAACATGTATTCAATGTACGACTGCTGCCAGTAATGCGCTTCTGTGCCGACAGCCGGAATGTCGAGGCGGTGCGCGGCCTCCATGTTTGACGTGTCATTGAATCCGCCGATGAATGCGTAAGTCGCAATGTCTACAGCTCGCTCGATGTCGCCGTTGCGCCGGAGTGAAAAGTCGGAGAGCCAGCGATCGCCCGCAGCCATACGGAACTGCATCGCCGTACTCGCAGTCGTCATCGGCAGATCAAAAGCGTGTTCGAACTTGATCTCCTGTGCCTGTGTCAGTCCAAATGATCCGGCGATATCAGCAAAAGGCTGGTGCGCGAAAACGATGGTGCCCGGACGGACCGCGCGGATAGCGCCGACGAAATGCATGTCTTCGATAGCCTTCGCGAAAAGCTTCAAGCCGGCGCGATCCTGCTCAAGGAAGCGAAGCCGTGGGCGATCGATCTGGCTGTCGATGAGCAATCGCACCAGGCGCTCATGGCCGAGGCAAGGGGCGAACGCCGGCGCCTGCGGGTTCTTCCGCGCGAACACCTGCGAAATCACTTCGCCGGC
>JANNON010000608.1:0-8562 GCA_031399105.1 Blastocatellia bacterium
GTCACGCCGGCCGGCAATCGCGTGCTTCGCTTGAATGGGATTTGACTCATCCTTCAGTAACGGATAGCGCAGGCCGGAGTAAGCCGGAACCTCTGTGGCAATGGCTGAGAAGACAGCACTGGCCGATAACTGGAATCCAAAATCGACCCCCAGCTCGGCTGCTAACTGAGCTGTAATCATCCAGTCCGATTTCGACTGATTCACGGGAGGTATCGATTGGCGAACGCGCTGCACCAAGCCATCGTTATTGGTGAAAGTTCCGTCGACTTCAGCGAATGAAGCGGCTGGAAACACCACGTCTGCGAAAGCGGTCGTAGACGTCTCAAACAATTCCTGAACCACTAGAAAATCAAGTTTGCTCAAAGCGTCGGGATGAAGGTGCAAGTCGTTTGGCTGGAAGCTGCCCGCGATATATATCGCTCGAATGTCCTGGCCACATGCGTCGAGCATCTGCCCAGTATTCATCGCCCCACTCATCATTCCCATGTCGTGCACGCCAATGCTGTTGTTATAGAGCGGCAATGGATGCAGGAGAACTCGCCGACCATCAGCGGCCATCGTTTGCGGCAGTTGGGCCAACACGATCTGCGCTTCGGCAGTCAGCTCGCCGCCGAACATAAAGATCACATCGCCCTGCGCGTCGCTAAGCGTCTCGCGCAAAGTCTGCAAAGCCGAGCGCTCTACTCCGAGCTTACGGGCCACGCCATCGTCATCGCTGCCGGCGAGCGCCAAAACTGCGGCGTCCTCCGAACCGGGAGCGATGTGCAGGAACTGTGCGGCTTGTTCCAGCAATCTAATCGGAACCGCGTTGATGACGATGAGTTTTGCACCGCCGTTCCGCACTGCTTGTCGAATTTGTTTGCCCGTGAGCGGTTGCAGCTCTTCCGGTTCACCGCCGATGAGTACAATCGTGCTCGCGTAGCGAATGTCTTTGTGAGTAGCTAACTGCCCACCGAGGTTTTCAAAAAACGGCCTCAGGCTAAACGCCTCTGTCGCTGTGTAGTTCTGCGTCCCCACCAGCTCGGTCGCGAACTTACGCAATACAAAGTTTGCTTCATTGGTAATTCGCGGACTGCCGACGATCCCAATTGAGTTTGAACCATGCTCGGCGTCAATCGCATCCAACCGTTTCGCGACGTGACGGATCGCCTCGTCCCAGGTTGCGGGAATCAGTTTGCCGCCTTTGCGGTACCGGATCAGGGGCGTGCGCAGCCGCTTTTCATGATTAACAAACGGATGTCCAAAACGACCCTTGATACAAAGGAACTCGCCGTTTAGACCATTCACGTAACGATCACGCGCCACTACACGCATCACTTCGCCGGCACGCGAGCCTATTGAAGACTGACAACCGTCGGAGCAGTACGTACAAGTTGAGATCGTCTGTGCCAGTTCCCAGGGACGCGCCTGGTGACGATAGGTACCATCCAGCAGAGTTCCTGTCGGACAAACTTCAATGCAGTTTCCGCACTGCGAGCAATCGAGCCAACCACCATAAGTTCCAATGACTGTATGAGCGCCGCGGCCGCCGGCTTCGATTGCATCTTCGCCCATCCACTCGTCACAAACTCGCGTGCAGCGTTTACAGAGAATGCAGCGCTGCGGATCGTTGGCAACCATCGGCGAAAGAAAACGTTCCGGTTGATAATTCTTCTGCTCAGTAAAACGTTCCTCGAGGTTGCCCCAATCGAACGTCATCTCCTGCAATTCGCACTCGCCGCCACGATCACACACGGGGCAATCGAGCGGATGATTTGCGAGCAAAAACTCGAGCATCGAGCGCTGGGCCTTCTCGATTTCCTCGCTTTGCGTAGTGACGACCATGCCGTCGGTACAAATTATGGTGCAGGAGGTTTGGAGCTTCGGCACCTTGTCGATCCGCACGAGGCACATGCGGCAAGAGGCCTGCAATGCGAGATCGGCGTAGTAGCAGAAAGATGGAATATCAAAGCCCTTATCGCGACAGACGTCGATAAGTCGCGCGCCTTTCGGCACTTCAAATTCGCGGCTGTTGATTGTGACTGTGATAGGTTCTGCGGACATAAAGCTAGTTCTTACTGATGTATCGTTCGACAACATTTACAAGCGCGTTGATTCGTTCGTCGGTCTCAATTGATTTCTTTGCGAGGTCCTCGAATGTGGTCGCGACTTGTTCGAATCTGGCGTTGATAAGGTTGAAACCTCGGTTCATTTGCTCATTCGTTGTCGTTAGCTCCTGCTCATGAATTTGCGCAATAGTCAGCAGTGCCGCGATCGCTTGATCGTTACGATCAAGACGAGACTCTGCTTTCAGGTGGTTCTCTGATGAGACAGCCTGCTGTTCAATCACAGTGTTCAAGATATTCTTCATTCTCAGATATTCTTCTTCGGTCATACGACACTCCTCTCAAGCCGTTAACAAAAACCAAGTAATGCTGCCAAGGATTAATGCGACTATTCTGTCATAGCGGACCTTCAACTAAATGCTTCCTAAAGTCTTCCGGAAACCTCTTAATCGCTGATTGAATGGGCCACGCTGCGGCATCGCCAAGTGGACAGAAAGATTTCCCTTCGATGTTATCGCAAAGATCCAGCAGTAGTTGCGCGTCTTCCGGCCGTCCACCACCATTCGCCACTCGCTTGAAAACCTTTACTAGCCAGTCGGTGCCTTCACGACATGGTGTGCACCAACCGCAAGATTCGTGCTTGTAAAACTCGGTGAGGTTTTTCGTCGATTCAAAGACATCAACAGTTTCATCCATAACTATGAAACCACCCGAGCCAACCATGGAACCAGCAGCGACGATGCCCTCATAGTCCATGCGCACGTCTTTTCCGATAATGTCGTCAGCTCGCATGATGTAAACCGACGATCCACCCGGAATGACCGCCTTCAGCTTCTTGCCGTCGCGAATACCCTGGCAGTCGTCCATGATGAACTTTTCCATGTCGTCATAACCCATGGGCAGTTCATAAACACCAGGTCGCTTTACGTGGCCCGACACGGACCAGAGTTTGGTGCCGCCGCTCTTTTCCGTTCCTAGTTTCTGATAGGCCTCGCCGCCCATCGTGATGATGTCCGGCACGGCGGTCAGCGTCTCTACGTTGTTGACGACGGTAGGGCAAGCATACAAACCCGAAACCGCAGGGAAGGGAGGCTTCATTCGCGGATGACCGCGCATCCCTTCCAGCGAACTCAAGAGCGCAGTCTCTTCGCCGCAGATGTAAGCGCCCGCTCCTGTATGCGTGTAGACCTCGGACGAAAAGTCAGTGCCGAGAATCTTCTCACCTAAAAACCCACCGGCGCGCGCTTCTGCGAGCGCTTCGTCCATGATGTCGATTAGATAGCGATACTCGCCGCGCGTGTAGATGTAGTTGGTCTTCGCTCCAAGCGCATAAGCCGCGATCAGCATTCCTTCGATCAGGAGATGCGGATCACGTTCCATCAGATAGCGATCCTTGAAGGTGCCCGGCTCGGACTCATCCGCGTTGCAGACGACGTACTTTGGTTTGGGCGAATCCTTTGGAACGAAACTCCATTTCATTCCGGTAGGAAATCCGGCGCCACCGCGACCGCGCAACGCAGACTTCTTAACCTCGGCGATTACATCGTCCGGCGACATGGTTGTCAGCACTTTGCGCAACGCCTCATAGCCTCCGTTTTTGCGGTAGACATCGAGCGTGCGCGAGTTTTCCAGCAACACCCGCCGGAGTTGCAAGGGTTCACATCCTATGGCGCCGATAAACATCTTCTTTAGGCTAACGAGTTGAGGATTTGATCGACTTTCTCAGTAGTTAGATCTTCGTAGTAATCAAAACCGATCTGAAACATTGGAGCAGTACCGCAGGAGCCCAAACATTCAACTAACGAGACCGTAAACTTGCCGTCGGACGTGGTCTCGCCAGGCTTAATTCCGAGTCTTTTGCACACGTGTTCAGTAATTCCAGGCTCGCCCATAATCTTGCACGAAAGCGTCTTGCAAATCTGGATGTGGTGCCGCCCAACGGGTTCGGTGTAGAGCATCGAATAGAACGTTGCCACTTCCCAAATATCCGTGATTCGAAGACTCAGACGTTTTGCCAAGTAAGCGACGCCCGGAGGATCCAGATAGCCGCGTTCGCTCTGCACTATGAACATCAAAGGCAGGATGGCCGAACGCATCACCGGATACTTTGCAAGATGCGAATCAATCTCTGCTTCGACCGCGGGCGAAAACGAGGCTACCTCGCTGCCAATGTTGACCGGCTGCGAACGAGGCTGAATCTTTGTTAGGTCTGCACTCATATCCAGTAAGACACTTACCGGCGGGTTACCGGTCGATCTCGCCGAGAACGATGTCGAGCGAGCCGATGATCGCGACCACGTCCGCCACCATCTCGCCGGCTACCATGTCCGGCAGAGCGGAAAGGTTAACGAAACTGGGCCCGCGGAAATGTACGCGAGCCGGCTTTGGCCCACCATCGGATTTCACGTAGCAACCCAATTCGCCTTTAGAGGCTTCAATCGGGTGATAGACCTCGCCGGCTGGCACATCAAATCCCTCGGCCACGATCAGAAAATGGTGAATCAGCGCATCCATATGCTTTTTCATTGCTTCGCGATCGGGCAAAACAACCTTTGGCGCGTCTGCTTTAACTGGCCCCGGTTTCAATCGCGACAAAGCCTGCGTGACGATCTTGTGCGACTCTTTCATTTCGCGCATGCGCACCATGTAGCGCGCCCATACGTCACAGTCAGCCTCCGTAGGCACTTCAAAATCGTACTTCTCATAACCCGTGTACGGATTAGCCCGTCTGATGTCGACCGCGACGCCGCTACCTCTGAGACACGGCCCGGAAAGACCCCAGTCAATCGCATCTTCCGCGGAGATAAAGCCCACGCCCTGCGTGCGCTTCTGAAAAATTCGATTCCCGGTAAGCAACGTATGGAACTCGTCGACTGACCCGAGAAAACCATCGAGAAACTGCTTCACTCGTCTTTCAAATCCGGCCGGCAGATCCATCATCAGGCCGCCGATGCGAAAGTATGAAGGGGTAAGTCGCCCACCAGATGCCGCCTCAATTAGGTTCAGGATCTTTTCGCGCTCGCGGAAGCCGTAGAAGAAAACCGTCATCGCTCCGATATCGAGCGCATGCGTTCCCAGCCAAACAAGATGCGAAGCAATTCGTTGCAACTCGCACATCAAGACGCGAATAGTCTGCGCGCGTTCGGGAATTTCCAGCCCGAGCAACTTCTCAACGGCCATCACGTACGCAAGGTTGTTCCCCAACGGATTCAAATAATCCATCCGGTCAGTGATCACGATTCCTTGCTGATACTTCTTATATTCGAAGAGCTTTTCCATCCACGTGTGGAGATAGCCGATAACCGGCGAGGCCATGACGACACTTTCACCATCCAGTACGAGTTCCAGGCGCAGCACGCCGTGCGTTGAAGGGTGCTGTGGGCCCATCGAGATCGTCATCTGCGTATCCAAGGGACGATCTACAACTTCGAACTGCGGCGGAATGTTTAGCGTCGTGCTCATAGTGTACAAATCTATTTCAGGCTATAGGGCTCGTAGCCGCGCAACGGAAAATCTTTTCGTAACGCATGTCCCTGCCAATCGTCAGGCAAAAGAATTCGGCGTAGATCCGGGTGACCGTCGAAGATTACGCCGAAGAGATCGAATGTTTCTCGCTCGTGCCAATTTGCGGTGCGCCAGACTTCCGTGACTGTTGGTACGTGCGGATCGTTCTCCTCGAGTACAACTTTCAGACGGATGCGATGGTGGATGGTGGTAGAAAAGAGATGGTAGTTCACTTCGAAACGCGGTTCCTCTTCCACACCTCGATCCGCGCCGCAGATGTCGGCCAGAAAATCAAACTTTGCCTCAGGAGCATTCTTAAGATGATGGCACAACGCTACGATGTGTTCGCGGGGAACGATCGCTGTCACTTCTGAGCGCGCCTGAATGACCTCAGAAATCCATTCCGAGTGTTCACGCTGTAACGCCGTCACCAGAAGGGACGGCGTTGAAGTTTGAATAGAGGCTGTCGTGATCTGTTCTGGCAAAGCCTGCTCGTTATCTGCCCCAGGTGTCATGTATCTAACCCACCGCGAGTAATCCTTGGAACTGTTTATGACGAGCGGCGACGCTCGTGTCGAGAGGCAATCGTATAAGGCCGAGATTCCACGGGAGCGTTCTGGCCCACCGTGGAGCCATCAGTAATTGGCAACGTGCCCGGGATGGTTGCCGCGCGCGCCTCTTCCTCGGGAACGTCACGACGGTCACGCGAGGACTCTTTGGAAACCTTCTCTTGTAACATCATCACGGCGTGAATCAACATCTCCGGACGCGGCGGGCAACCGGGGATGTAAACGTCAACCGGAACAATCTTGTCGACGCCCTGGACGATCGCATAGTTATCAAAGACACCGCCAGAAGTCGCGCAAGCTCCCATAGAAATCACCCACTTGGGTTCAGGCATCTGATCATAGATGCGACGGAGAACGGGAGCCATCTTTCTAGAAACGCGACCGGACACAATCATTACGTCCGCCTGTCGCGGACTGGCACGAAACACCTCCGAGCCAAAGCGCGCCAAGTCATTGCGCGATGATGTCGCATTCATCATCTCGATGGCACAGCAAGCGAGTCCAAAAGTGGCCGGCCAAAGCGAAGACTTGCGCGCCCAGTTAATTAAAGAATCCAGACGCGTCGTCAGTACTTCCGGTAACGCCTCGGCAATAATGTTTTCGAGCCCCATAATTCCTTGCCTTACGCCGCATTGCGACGGGTCACAGCCAGTCGCCGTTCCATATCGGCCAAAGCGCGGGCCTCAGCCTCCGCTTCTCGGCGAGCTTTCTCGCCCCAATCAAAGGCGCCTTTTTTCAACACATAAATGTAGCCGACGAGTAGCAACGCTACGAAGAGCATCATCTCGACGTAAACCAAATTCTTCAAATCGTAGGTCGGACCAGCAAGAGTCTTGAAAACGACGGCCCACGGAATCAGGAAGATGACTTCAATGTCGAACAGGATGAAGATCATCGCGATCAAGTAATACTTAATCGAGAAACGCTCACGTGCGGTCCCAACCGGATCCTTGCCACACTCGTACGGCATCATCTTCGTACGCGTGCGTTTACGTTGTCCTACGAATTGGGAAATGGAGACGTTGACCACAGCGAAACCAGCGGCCACGACGAATATCAAGAGGATGGGCAAGTAGTCGATCAGGTTAAACGGCATCTATCCGAGACCTCTCGACAATCAGATCAATGCGTGGTCTGCGGCCGCAAGTGCTGACGACCAACACCGTTGCTGCTAGATTGAGAATCATTGTACAAGCCGAATCGTAGTCGAAGTGATCGAGGGTGTCAAGGAAGCTACTTCTGCAAAATTTCGCCGAGAAAATGGTGATTGACCCTTGAAAATTTGATGTGCTACCGTGCGATCCAACCTCACGTTTTCTTGAGTGCTCCGCATCTCCTGAAGGCATGTTTAGAGTAGTACAGGATCATAGTGATAACTGGATTCAATACTGATATCGAACATGATGGCGTCGTCTATCACGTGCAGACTGAAGACAAGGGTCTGGAGTCACCGCTAATTCTATCGCTCGTCTATGTTGGAGGGGCAATTCTCGCAAGCAAGCGCTCTCCTTATGACGATCTAATCGCTCAGGGCTTTGACGAGGCAGTGCTGTCCGAACGTGTAAGTAGACAGCATCGATTGATTTGTGCCGCCATCAAGGCAGGGCGTATGGAAGAGTTAAAGCAGATGGGCAGCCGCGCTGATACGCCTGTCGTCGGTGTTGATGGGACAGAATCAGTTGAGGCTCCGGCGGTTTCAGACGATGCCGGGTTTGTAATTGTAAATCGTGATGAAGAGCGCCTTGAGACGCCCGCCTGGACGCCGCAGGAGGAGGCGATTCAGCCTGTCGTAGAGGACGAACCCGCGCCGTTGCTCCCAGCTCCAACCAGGGACGCTTATATGGTATTTGACTCGCGACGAAAAGGTGGCGAGGAAGATGAACCCGCCGAAGGATTATGCTTGTCACTATTAGAGGAGCAGGAGTTTTGTTCGGGCGAGTCGCTACAGCTTGGTGTTGTCGTTACTTACCGATCTGCGACGTCTGAGAAACCAGTGAGCGGAGTGCAAGTATCCGTCAAGATCCTGGGGACGACGTTTAGACCGGTGATCGTGTCGGTGAAGACGCAAAAAGACGGAGTGGCGATGATCGCCGCTGAGATCCCGCGGTTTAGTTCCGGCCGTGCGGCGATCCTGCTACGCGCCGTCAAGGGCGAAGAGTCAGTGGAAATTCGTCGTGTGGTCCGTCCGGCCTGAAGTTTGCTCAAAACAATCCCGTGAAGATCCATGTAAATGGGGAAGCCCGCGAAATCGCGTCAGATTCAGCCTTGTCGGAGGTGGTCCAGCTTCTCAATCTTGCCGCAGAACGCATTGCTATTGAACTGAATCACACGGTCGTGCGAAAAGCGGATTGGCCCACAACTATCCTTCACGAGAATGACCGGATCGAGATTGTGCACTTCGTGGGCGGCGGTGAGTAACTTTGTAGGGGTGTCCCTCCGTGGGC
>JANNON010000611.1:0-4132 GCA_031399105.1 Blastocatellia bacterium
CTCACCCATTCGGCTCGCGCGTCCCAGGTACCATCGGCAACCGCGGCCTGGCGTTTCCCGCTCGCTTTAGGGTCGCGGTCCGTCAGCGCTTCCTCGATCAACTTAAGGAAATGATCTCGACTGCGGGCGATGCGCAACACATCCGACATCGCTTCGTACTCGGGCAACGGCGAGATTACCACGGGCTTTCCCGTCGCCAGGTACTCTCGCACTTTGATCGCAGAGCCATAGCTCGTAAATGGCAACTCAGTTTCCCACGGCAACACACAAACATCGAAACCGGCCGCATAGCGAGGCAGATCATTGTAAGCGACGGGCGGTAGAAAATGGACGTTCGGAAGATTCTCGATATCCAGTCCCCGCGAACGATTTCCAATAAACACCCAATGCCAAGCGGGGTTTTCGCGGCTCGCTCTTTTGATCAGCTCTTGATCAACCAGCCAGGGCTCAATCGCTCCAAAGTACCCGAGCCGCGGCCCCGGGATCGCGGCAATTGGCGGCGCGATCTCCACTTCACCCCGACCGACCTTCGCCCAGTGTTCAAAATCAACGGCCTGCTCGAGCAGATAGGACCGTTCGCGTGCGTGCGGATTCTCTTCCCAAAGTTTTCTGCCCGAATAGAAGATCAAGTCGGCAGCGGCAATGGCTTTTTCATGTAAGCCGCGAATCAACTGCGGATCAGTCGCATGGTCCATCGTGTTGGCATCGTACTTGTCCGAAACGTGGTAAACGACGAGCGACTCTTTGAACTCTCCGATCAACTCAGCCGCAGTCGGAATAGCAATCCAAAGAATCGGCGCCGAGAGTCCTCGGTTTCTGGCTAGCGCGCCAATTTGAGTCTTCAGCAGATGGCGATTTGCAACTCGCGCCGCACTGCTGCCAAAGAAAGGAAGCACGGCGGGTGAAACTACTGTGACGCCCTCTTCCGTCGTGCGTGCGAGCTTCGCATAGCTGCGAAGTTTCCGCTTAATGCGTGGAATGAAATCCTTGTTGGCAACCGAGGCCAGGCCCATCGAAATCGAGTTCACGAAGATGACTCTGTTCCCGGCAAGCGCAAACCGTCGCATCAGGTGATACTTCGAATGCGGATGGTGGTACCACCAGTCCTCGCCACCAAAACAGATAATCGATTTTTCGTGGAGCATCTTTGGAACTGCGCTATCCAGGGATTACGCAGATGACATGGAGTCAGTACCGAAACGGTTGCGTCGGTTCAGTGGAGAAGATACATGATGAGTGGTGATGAATCGTTGACCCGACGCTACGGCGTTTCGGTACTGACCTCATTGCACCCGCATACTGGTTTGGTTGCTAAACCGCGTTGTGTAATCTGCGTAATCTGTGGATGGTACTGAAATGTATAATGCGCAGCACTCGATGAGCAAAGCAAACGCGATCCGCAAAGGAAGTGCCTGGCGAACTTCGTTGCTTGCACCCCTTACGTCAGAAGAATCTGCAACTCTGGATCGCAAGCAGCTGGTCCTGTCTGCGCTGATCTTTCTGTCTGCGCTTTTAGTAAGACTAATTTGTTGGTACTACGCGCGTGCCGAAGCGTTCAAAGTCCAAACCGCAGTTACTAACAACTACAAGCGACTCGCACGATTGCTGATTCAAGAAGGCTTCACCTCGTTTTTCGATCCTCGATCAAAGATGAGTGATGTCGATCTTCTCGGTCATCCGCCCGGCTATTCTTTTCTGTTGGCCTTCATCTACAAGTTGTTGGGCGAATCAGATGCCGCGGTGCAGTTTGTGCAGATTACGGCAGACGCCTTCGCGGCAGTCGTTATCTTTCTCATCGCCGCGGAGCTGCTTTCAAAGCAGATTGGCATGATCGCAGGATTGCTCGCGGCGTTATCACCGCAGTTTAGCTGGAATTCGATACTGCTGCTGCCGGACACGATCTCTGTCTTGCCAATCCTGTTGGCGATCTACCTGCTAGTCCATTATCGGAAGAATCCGCGCTGTTTAGCGTTTCTGGCCGCGGGAGTGTTGATCGGAATTTCGACTCTGTTACGGGCAAACAGTTTGTTACTTGCGCCGTTCCTGGCGGCGGTCGTGTTGCTTTGTAGGGGCGGCACTCCGTGGCCGGCCCTTGTTTCCGGAAAACAGCATGACATTAAAACAAGGGGTGTCCACGGAGGGACACCCCTACAATCCGCACAACGCAGATTCGGGTTGGCAGCGTGCCTGATGAGTGGCGCGCTCATCGTGATTGCGCCGATCACCATTCGCAATGCAGTTGTCTTCAAACATTTCGTTCCGATTTCATTGGGCGCCGGACAAACGCTGCTCGAGGGAATAGCCGATTACGATCCCACCGGCCGGTTTGGCATTCCGGAAACAGATGTAGGCATCGCAGAGATGGAAGCAAAGGAACAGCGTCGACCTGACTACGCGACGACGCTTTTTGGACCAGACGGGATCAAGCGGGAACGCACGCGACTGGCTCGCGGTACTGCCGTGATCAAGTCGAATCCGTTCTGGTTCATGAGCGTGATGATTCAGCGTTCGCTCGCGATGTTGCGGTTTGAAAGGGTCCCAATCATCTCGCTCGATCATGGGCACCGCATAAACTATCCAACGGCCTTGCGATTTGCGCAGCGAGTTTTTCTCACTTCAATCATGCTACCGCTGGCAATACTGGGTGCATTGCTTTTGATGCTGGCAAGACGATGGCAAGCGCTTGTCGTCTTGTCGGTTGTGCCGGCTTATTACTTCTGTTTTCAATCGGCGCTGCACACTGAATATCGTTACGTGATCGCGTTGAACTATTTCGAACTCGCGTTTGCCGCGATAGCTCTTTATGTGCTCTACACCGCGGCGAGAAAAGTCTTGCTCAACAAGAGCTTTGGATCGATGCCGGAATTGTAGGGGTGTCCCTCCGTGGGCACCCCTCGTTAACATGTCAGTCGATCGGAGAGGTAACAAGGGACGCCCACGGAGGGACGCCCCTACAATCGATGCTCGCAAGCTCGGGTCATGTATCCAGGCCAACCGTTTCGATGAACTTTCGGAAGTTATTCTCCGCCTCTACCCGATACTGTTCCGACCAACGCTTGAGTTCACTCTGCGACTCAGCTCGGTCGGACGCAAACAGTGCTTCACGAATCAACTGAACCAACCTGTCCTCATCGCCGAAGTGGTAAACGCGCATCCCGCGAGTTTCACCGACATCAGTCGCAACCACCGGCACACCACACCAGATCGCCTCTACGCGCGAGATCCCATAACTCTCGGAACCAAAAGCACGCACGAACAGATCGCATTCGTGCAGAATCTGGTAGACCTCCTGATTGGGAACGTTCTGCAGAACGCTAATCCAGTCTCGCCCAGCCAGAACTTTCTCGCGATAACCGGACTCGATTGCGAAAGTGCCATCCAGCAGCAACAATCCAATGTCTTTCCCGGTCTCTTTTCGCAACCGTTCGATCGCCTTGGCCGCGTGCTCAAATCCGTAACTCTGAATGAACACGCCCGTGCAACAGACACGAACTGTGTGCTCGCGAAAAGGCGCGAGCTTCGCTTTGGTTTCAATAGCCAGCGGCAAACCGAGAACTTCATCGGGAATGGTTAGCAAACAGGGAATCACGGTGATCTTCTGCTTGACCTTGAGCTCGTTGCTAAGCCACTCGCGCAGCGCATCGCTCACGACGATGAACTCATCCACGGCGTTGATCGCAGACTTAAACAGATGTCGTTGCACCGGATTGAAATGCGGATAGCGCGAGGGCAAGGAGCCGTCCAGGATGTATTTGATCCATTCGAATCGGAGCGCCAGTTTAGCGGTCAACCAGATTGGCAGTAGTATCTTGTGCGGGTATTCGAGATGAAAGTGCGTGAAGTCGACGATGCGCGCGTCTGAGGCGTACTTTCTTAGCGCCCCAAGCACTTCCAACCGGCGATGCTTGATTCTGAGTACTTCGGGATTTTTGTTATCGCTGCCGTAGAGCGCCCACAATTGGTGAGGAATGTTCTTTAAATGCGCTTGGAGGCTGTTGACGAAAACGGAGACGCCGCCATACGGCGGCGGCAGTGGGCCAAACAAGATGACGCGTTTCTTCATGAGCGAAAAAGAGACTCTATACGCTCGTCTCCTGGGAAGGCAAAGTTGCAGGGGCGTCTCTCCGTGGGC
>JANNON010000642.1:0-10524 GCA_031399105.1 Blastocatellia bacterium
GAACTCATCGTGACTGGGAGTCTCGAGTAGTTGCTCGTCCTGCGTTGGGTAATGTTGCCGATCTTCCGGGTCTACTTTTTCCGCCATTGTTCTCCTCGATCATCTGATTGATGGGTGTCCCTCAGGGCCGTTGCGATTGCCTACTTGATCCTTAGCAGGGGAACGAGGGGCGCCCACGCAGGAACGCGCCGACAAAGTGTGCGCCTAACCCTTCTAGATGCCCATGATGTTGTAACCACAGTCGACGTAGATCACTTCGCCGGTGATTGCGGAGGACATCGAACTGCAAAGAAATAGAGCCGTGTTTCCTACCTCGCTCGCCTCTACGTTGCGACGAAGCGGAGCGCGTTCGGCGGCATGTTTGAGCATCGTGGTGAAATCGGCTACCCCGCGGGCGGAAAGTGTCTGAATCGGGCCGGCACTAATCGCGTTGATTCGAATGTTTCGCGGACCCAGATCGTTTGCCAGGTAACGCGTGGTTGCTTCAAGCGCGGCCTTGGCGACGCCCATCACGTTGTAGCCCGCGACGACCTTTTCCGCACCGTAGTAAGTCATGCAGACGATGCTGCCGCCGTCGGTCATCAAGGGAACTGCTGCCTTGGACAGTTGCACGAGGGAGTAGGCGCTGATGTCGAGTGCGGTCAGAAAAGCTTCGCGACTAGTGTCGAGATACTCGCCGTCGAGAGCTTCGCGCGGTGCGTAAGCGATGCTGTGGATCAGAAAGTCGAGCCGGCCAAACTCTTCGCTTACCCGTTTGAACGTTTCGTCGACCTCTTCCTGCCTCGTGACATCGCAGGGAAGAATGAGCGAATCGGGCATAGCGTCCTTTGTAAGCCCCGCGACATTCTCTTTGAGGCGTTCACCCTGATAAGTGAAGGCGAGTCGCGCACCGGCCCCGTGAAGGGCCTGCGCGGTTGCCCACGCGATCGAACGCTTGTTAGCTACGCCGAATATTATTCCTTTTTTGTCCCTTAGCATTTTAGTCCTTCAAGATTTGGATTCTGATAAGCGGTTCGGCCGGTACCGAATTCATTGATCTTCGCCTGGAATGTGGACGACGGTTCCTTCGAATTGCTCTTTTAGCCTGTGGTAGCGAATCGCCCACTTATCGAGACTTCCACCGCGGCCGCGATAATCGACTTCATACGCCCACACACCCGGTGGCTTGGGTTTCTTGTTGAATAAGTAGTCAGCCCACACAGCGGTCGACGATGACGACTTGCTACCGCTAATACTTCTCAACTGAATCGGATATTGGATCACGCGGTCTTGCTTGGCACTGTATCCAATCAAGGTCGTATCAAGCCCCATGCAAGCTTGTGCATTGAACAAGGCAAACTCGAGCGGAGCGCCGTCGCCGTTGTAGTCCAGCAACCTCATAATCGTCGGCTTTGTTTCGACGCCCGGTTTCGTTACTTCGGCGGCATGGTAGTAATAGCCTTTGCGAATTGCATAAGGCAGATCAAAGGTCTCGGCTCCAGCTTCGGCGATTTCAACGGTATTGATGATCGCGCCGGTTGCAGAGTTGATCAATGAAACGCTGGTACGACCGGAGTAGTAACTGCCGCGCGAATAGTCTGGGCAGGTGTATATCTCGTCGGAGGCATACCCGTTCGGGTGCTTGGTCGGATTCAGCATCCAAAGCAAGAGTAGACGATTCGGGTGGCTTGAGTTCGGGAGTTGGCGAGTCTCTATAACCACGGCTCCGTTAGGTAGATTCGGCTTAGGTGACTGCGCCGGAGTTTGAAGCGCACTGAAAATAAGCAACGGAACGATTAGTAGTATTTTCATTTGTTCGTCGGGTCTTATGCTGCGGCGCTTTCCTTCATGTTCATCAGTTTCTTGTACTGTCCACTCTCAACCCACTTCAAAATCTCAGACACACGCCAGACTGGAAATGGATGACTCAGGCCTGACGTAATCACATCTGCCCAGAAGCGGTCGAGTGCTTTCTCATCGTAGGTCTTTTGGAAATCTCTCGCTTGCTCGAGGAACAGTGGGTAATCAACTTTTGAAGCGAAGGTTCCGCCGGCTAGTTTCATCATCGTTCGTCCGATAACGTCCGCATCCTGCGTCACTATCAGCGCCGCACGATCGCACGACAACTCAGCTCGTCTGGCCCAGGCGAGCAATGCTGTCCGCATTGAGAGTGTCAGCAGCTCTTTAACGATCATTGTCAAAGGCGACGCAAGCACTGCGGTCTTCGCCAGAAACTCGATCAGCCGTGCTGCAGTTAGATAAAGAACGTGCTCGGCGTGTATGTGACCTACTTCGTGAGCAACTACGGCGAGCACCTCTTCGTCGTTCAGTCGCTCAATGAGTTGTGAGTAAAGCACGATGACGGGTCGTTCGACGCCGCCAGTAAACGCATTCACAACCGGGCTCTGCTGCACAAAAAGCTCGGGCAGATCGACGCCTAGTGTGCTGCAAGCCACTTCCAGCTTTGCATGCAGATCCGGGCACTGCTGCGGCGTTACCTTTACGGCACTGGCCGTGAAGATTTCGCGGATGACCGATTCACCCGTCAGCACCAGAAGTTTCTTGACCGCGGAATCCATTCCGGGAATCGCACGCAGGGCAGCCAGTGCGCGACGATCCGCGTCGTGGATGTAGAGCTTGTTGTCGAGCTGCGGGAATTTCTTATGAGGCGCATCGGAGAGTTGCAGCCGGCAACGGCCACATCTCGGCTCACCTGGTTCAGCACGAATTTGATTCCGCTGTCCGCAGTAACGGCAACGAATGAAATCCGCAGAGTTGTCGCTATCGAATTCTTCCGCCATGACTTAAACCCTTCTCAACGAATTGTGACCTCTAATGTGTAAGTCGCATTACCACGAGTTGGACTTACCCAAATCGAATAGTCGCCATTTCGCGGCAACTCCCCGGTCCAGTCCATTGTGTCGGCGCCTTCTTCTGCACCGTTTAGCTCCTCGCCGCCAGGACCGGTGATTCTAAAAACTGCGTTCTGCTCACGCGAGGTGATATGAACGATCATAGTTTGACCGCCGCTGGCACCAAGGATATAGCGGTCCCGCGTGGCTCGAATCACCGCACCCTTTAGCACTGCTGTCGTGCGGCCACGAGCAAACCTGACTCTTTGCGTCTTGCCTTGCGGATTTCCGGTACTACCACCGAGTTGAGCAAACGCTGGAGACGAAAAGAGGAATAGCAGGCCGGCGATCAAACTCGCTTTCACGAGAAGTTTTGGTTTCATGAGTGCTCCTGTTGGGCAGGCATTCTTGCCTCTATGTTTGCTGGTAGAGAAGACAAGGAATGTCTGTCCTGGTGTTAGTGTTTGAAATGTCGTATTCCGGTAAAGGCCATTGCTAGTCCATGTTCGTCTGCAGCGACGATGACTTCAGAGTCCTTCACTGAGCCCCCCGGCTGGATGACAGCGGTGATTCCGTGTTTAGCCGCCTCATCAATGCCGTCGCGAAAAGGGAAGAACGCATCCGACGCCAATACGGAACCTTGAACCGGAAGTTGCGCTCGCATAACTGCGAGTTTAACCGAATCAACCCGTGACATCTGGCCAGCACCGACACCGACTGTTTGTCCCGCGCGCGCGTAGACGATCGCATTGGACTTAGTGTGTTTACTGACGGTCCAGGCGAAGATCAAGGCGCTAATCTCTTCGTCATTTGGTTGACGCTTAGTCACCACCTGCAAATCTGCCGCCGTCAGTCTGTGCGTGTCGCGAGTTTGCACCAACATACCACCACCTATCTGACGATACTCGACCCCGCTTGAGGCTTCCGGAGAACCTGCCCGCAACACGCGGAGGTTTTTCTTCGTCCTGAGCGTATCTAGTGCCGCGGCATCGTAATCCGGAGCGATCACCACTTCGGTAAATATTTCGATGATTGCTTTCGCAGTTACGCCATCGATCTTCCGATTGAAAGCCACGATTCCACCAAACGCCGATGTAGGATCGGTTGCCAACGCCCGTCGATAAGCCTCTTCGGTGGTCTTGGCCAACGCTACGCCCGCCGGATTCGTGTGCTTGATTATTGCGCAAGCAAGTTCATTGAAATCACAAACCAGCCGCCACGCTGCATCTGCATCGAGGTAGTTGTTGAACGACATCTCCTTGCCTGCAAGAAGCTCTGCGTTGGCGATACCAGTTCGCGTAGCCGTCTTATAGAGCGCGGCAATTTGATGGGGATTTTCCCCATACCGTAAATTCGCGGACCTACTAATCGACCACGTCGCGGAGCCCGGAAGGCCGCCATGAAACCCTTCTATGAGGGACGCTGTGTCGTCCACATTCAGCGAATCCGACTTGTCGAAAGCACCGAAAGATACAACCGTTCCCCCCATCGTGTTAGGTTTCGTGTTTGGCGAGAGGGAAAAGCCACTCTTGCTTGTCTCTATCAATGCGAGATAGGTAAATACGATGGAGTCGTATTGCGCCGTGAGCTGAAATGCTTTTTCTGCCAGGCGTCGTCTGGTAAGGAGAGGCAACGAGCAATTGTTTGCAGCTAATTCATTGGCAACTGGACGATACTCATCAACGCCAGTAATTACGGCAAGATCCAGAAAATTTTTGGCTGCTGAGCGAATCATCGCCGGGCCACCGATGTCGATCTGTTCGATCGCTTCTGGCAGAGTCACGCCTTCGCGCGCAATCGTTTGCTGGAATGGATAGAGATTGATCACCACCAAATCGATAGGTTCGATGCCGTGTTCTGCCATCGCCGCTTGGTGATTCGGATTGTCACGCAGGCCCAGCAAGGCGCCGTGAATTCGGGGATGAAGCGTCTTCACGCGACCATCCATCATCTCTGGAAAGCCGGTCACTTCGGAAACGTCCCGAATCTCAATCCCAGCCTCTCGCAGATGTTGAGCCGTGCCTCCCGTGCTGATGATCTCAACATCGAACGCCGTTAACTGCCTGGCAAACTCGACGATACCGGTCTTGTCCGAAACGCTAATAAGCGCGCGTCGAATCTTTACGAGGTCTGATTGTTCCGTCATGTGGGTTGATTATAGCCGAGAATATTAGGAGCTACAGAACACATCCCAAGCTGCTTTGCACTGAAAGTCGGTACATCGTAATGAGACATAACCTCCAGCCGCAAATATCATGATGCACTTTTTGTGCAAAGCTACCTCAGGCCATTTTTCATGGCGTTGGTTTCGCGTCGTTCCGCGGTCGATTAACAGAGAAGTGATGAGTGCGTTCGAAGCCTCGATCAGCGATTGAATAGACAAGTCCGGCCGGCGATAAGGTGATTGAGACCCGATGTAGCCGTCCATCGCGCGCTTTTTCACCAACATAGAAACCCAGCAGGTATTGGCTTTTAAGATCTTCTTCAATGGCTTTGAAGAGCGGCGCGAGATCGCGTGGCTGTGGCGAGAGTGCGAGCTTGGCATCGCCGGCAAGGAAATATCGACCACCTGTTTTTTCCGCCAGTTCACGAAAACCTTTCGTTGGTGCTCTTACAGCCAGACGATCGCCTCTCGGTTCGAACAAAGGCAAATGGATCACATAGAACGAGACATTCCGTTCCTGGGCTGCGGCAATTGCCGCGGCTGCTTTCACTCCGCTCGCATTGTCGAGTCCATCGCTAATAAGAATCACGATGCGGCGTTCGGCCGGATCCTTTCGCAAGTTATCAAAAGTCTTCGCTGCCGCAACTGCCGCGTCAAAGATTGCTGTTCGCCGGTTCGGGCCGGCCATAAATTTGAATGCTTCGCTGGCCCTTTCGCTCTCCCGATCGAAACCGACAATCAGATTAGGTTTCTCGGCGAAGCGCAGAACGGCGATGCGTGACTCGCCCTTGAAACGGCCAAACAACGCGACTGCAGTTTCGCGCTGATCGGCGATGATGTCGCGCAGGCTACCGGATTCGTCCAGCGCAAAAACCATTGCCACTCGTTCTGCGCCGAGCGAAAAGTAAGGCTCGGTCATTACCTCGTCGTTATCTTTGAAGAGGAAGTCTTTTGCCGTGAGGGGCGGTATAGCTCGCCGGCGTTTATCCGCAACTCTGATTGGAAACAGGATCAGATCGGTCGAGAAACTCAGAACATCTACGTTAGATTCCGGTTCTTGACCTGAGACCGTATGGCTTGAAAGGGAGGTTGGAAAGAAGGAGGCGAGAACCAGGAGGCAGAAACCGACAAAATAACGCAAACTCTTGCCCAAGATTGGATCATTTCTCTTGAGCACAACGGTTCTGGGCATTCAAACTTAAGTCGAAGCTAGATGAAAAACCGCCCGAACAGCAGAATGCTCAAAATGACGAGAATGGTGATGACTATGATCTTGACCAGGCTCACGGTTAATTCCTCGTTGGTTAAGGGCCAAGAAGAAGGAAACAGACTTTCAAGGCTGGTGGCATTCTACGAACCACCTGTCCGCACTGTCAACGAATCGCGGACTATAAGTTCACAACGACGAATCCGCGCTTTTAGTTCGCATTAGTTGGGAGCGAAGCAGTCGCTCGCGTTGAGGTTAAAAGAACCTCAATGTGTAGGTAACCCGGAGCCCTCGACCCATCTCAGGGGCAAACTCTTTAATGAACGAAAGGTGATTGCGGTATAGCCGGTTTCCGAGATTGAACGCATTGAACGAGATGATGTGCGCGGCATGTTGTCCAGCGAACAAATATGACCCGGAGAGCCCAAACACGGTATAACCCGCAGTTCGTGTTTCAGTCGGAAAGACCCGGTCCTGGTCTTTGGCCATTACCACCTCAGGATTCAGAAGCAACCCTTTGTATCTTAGTTCGATGCCAACTCTGCCGCGGAGCGGCGGAATGCGTGGCAGAGAAGTACTGGTATCAGTTAGCTCTGCGTTCACATAATCCAAACCAAGGTTAATCCAGATGTTGGGGTGCAACGCCGCGTCAACCTGTGCTTCCGTCCCTCTGTAACGAGCCGTTCCCTGTGCGTAGTCTGCAATCACAAGATCAGAGCCTGGATCAATCACACCGGTGGGAGCAAGAAAGATGAAATTCCTGATGTGGTAATAAAACCCATTGACCTCCGCTTTGAAACGCTTTGTCGAATGTCGAACTCCAAAATCGATTCCATCACCCGCTTCGCGGCCGAGAGTGGGATCTCCTATTTCAAAAGCGAGGTTTCCCGGATGTGGACCTTCGTTGTAGAGCTCTTCAAGAGAAGGTGCTCGATACGAATGTGAGTAGTTCGCCACCAACGAACCACCGCTCCAGGTCGGAATGCGAACGCCCACTGCTCCTGAGAATCCTGTAAAGGTGCGACTGGGAAGTATCCCTCGTTGCAAAGTCTCCTGCGGCTTATACCGGTTTGACTCAACTCGACCACCAAGTTGTAACGATAGTCGTTCGAAGTCCAACGTCTCCAAGGCAAAGACGGCCATTGCGTCATGTTTCGTTGGAGGGGCGAGGGCTTCATCCCCAGACGCAGCAAAGTCCCGGTGTTGTCCCCAAATACCAAACCGCCCCGAAAGCAGTCCTCGTTTCTTTTGATCGAATACTGCCTGGTAGAGAAAAGTTTTGTTCGTGAACGCGGTGTTTACGGCATTTGTGTCAAAGTCGATTTCGGAGTGAGCGTAATCGTTGTATTGGGCCGAGAAGGTTCCCGCCTCTAAGAATGAAGCGCTATCACGAAAGCCGCCGCGAAACTCGATACTGTGCCGGCGCGGATTGAGAAACACGATCTCCGAATCGACTTCGCTGGGGTCGTAGGGAATTCCGTAACGTCGTTTGTCAAAGGTGTAATTCAAGCTGAAAAACCCATGATCTGGGTAATAGCCAAGACCGCTGGAAAGATTCACCTCGCGGGAAAACGAGTTGCGAATGGTTCCGATCGGCGTGTCGTAGTCATCTGAACGCTGGCCACCGCCGTTGACCCAAAAAAGCCACCTTTTAGTTCCAAATTCAATTCCGGCGCTGCCGCCCAATTGCGGGCCGTTCGTGCTTCCCAAACCGGTAATGAATCCATTGAATCCTGGGTGTGCGGAGTCGTGACTTGAGATTGCGTTAACGACGCCGCCGATTGCGTTGCTGCCGTAGAGCAAGGTAGCGGGACCCTTTACGATCTCGATTCGCTCGACTGTGAGCACGTCAAGAGGCTCTGCGTGATCGCCCGACTGAAAACCTAAACCGCCGATGCGATTACCATCTTGAAGAACAAGCACGCGGTCTCCGTCAAAGCCGCGAATCACGGGACGAGCCGTGCCGGGACCGAAGCTGCGTTTTGAGATCCCCAGCTCGCCGTCTAATGCTTCTCCCAACGACACTGGACTTTTCTTAGCCAGGTCAACCGAACCAATAACCGCCACGGATTGAATCGAACTTGATACCGCTTGCTCATTGCCTGTTGCGGAAACTGTCACTTGCTCTCTTACACCTGTAAGTTCGATCTGGAAATTCAACACAGTTTCACCTCCAGGTGTAACCGTCACATTCTGAACAGAGTCCGGCACGCGGTCCAAGTGAGCAAGAACGTCATACTTTCCCGGGGGCAGATTTGGAAATTCGTATTTGCCGTTCTCGTCTGTATTAACAGTGCGCTTAAGCTGGAGAATCGTGACTAGCACATTGTGAATTGGTTTGCCGCTGTTACTTAGGGTAATGGTGCCGCGCAAAGTTGAACTCGATTGTGCGATTGCCGGAAGGGTGAAGATCGGTAGAAGTACTAAAATCGCGACGTACTCGAGCGCTTTCCCGGCGCTCGGAATGAATGCTGTCATCTTGTTTACCTCTTCTGAATGGACCGTTCGCTCAGACTGGTTTGGAACGATTTGTTCCTTCACCTTCTGAGTGAACTGATGAATGCCTATTGGGAGCTTGAACGAGAATCAGCTAAGAGGTAACCAACGGAGGTGCGCGTCCGCGCTGAGGAGTGCAGTAATGAGAGGAGAAAAGAGCATTCGCGGTCGCAGTGAAACTGGTTGCATGCAACTGCGGAGCGTTGATAGTTTTCGTTGTTAGGACGGTCGCAGAGAAACCCTGGTGCAGTTGGCAAATGAGACAATCACTGCATCCACCCAACTGAGTGAGTTGGTCGCGATCGGTTTGGGGATTGGAAAATGCCGAGCTCGAGTTGAGTGGCGGAACTGGGGCGTGCCGGTGAGCGGCCTCTACTGTAGTGCCGTAGAAAATAAAAGCGAGCAGCAGCAATGAAAGGACACGGCCAAACGCGCTGTGCCTAAGTTGAAAACCGCCGCTGAGAGTACTGTTCACCTATTTCTATGCTGTGTTAGAGTTCGGACTTCCAATATAGGCCCGCGAAAAAATGGTGTCAAACCATCGTCAATACTTGTTTTATTCCCATCTAACAGCATCATTGATACTCCGCTCGGCGAGGTCGATTTCTGTCAAACGACGAAGCTTGCTCGTTATTTTTCGACTGATTTTCGTTACGGTCGTTCCTTTGTTTGCTGCAGGTGCCGCTGAGGCGCAGACGAAAGTTAAGGTCAAGGTTGATGTGATTTCAACTTCGCCTGGAGTTGTTCATGTTGAGTTGGAATTACCTTCAGCGATGGACAACTGGTCCTTTACAAATTTCTATGGCGGCGTGGCGGGGCTGGCCGATCGTGTCGAGAACGTCGCAACGCGTTACGCTGACGGAGGATCAGCACCCGTTCAACAAATAGCGTCTGGCGAATTCAGATCCGCGCAACGGACCACTACGCTGGCTTACGACGTAAGAATCATTGAACCTGCGCGTTTGGCCGACAAATCTCATGTCTCCTGGCTGAATAACCAGGAAGGCCTGCTGATGATGGCCGATCTACTTCCATCGAATGTTGTCCAAAACGGGACCGGCTCAATCAGACTGACGGTGCTTGAAGGATGGAGCATCTCGACCAGTGCGAAACGTGAATCCGATTTTTTTGTTGCTACCGATTTATCTGAGTCAGTTTTTCTCATTGGGACATCGGTGAAGCGCATGACGAAGAAGATTGAATCAGCTACCTGGCTCTTGTCTTCTTCGCGTGAATGGCCCATTTCTGAAAACGATGTAGCCAAGGCAGTAAGGCAGATTGTTGCTGAGTACACAGCGTTAACCGGCTTCAAGCTTCGTGACGACTCGGCCTTTTTAGTAATTCCGGTTCCGGGTGTGAAACCAGAGCAATGGAGCGCTGAAACGAGGGGAAGCACCGTCGTGCTCTTGATGGGGTCTCACTCCGATCGTCGCCAACTGCTGGCGCGATTGAAAGTGATACTCACTCATGAGTTGTTTCACTTATGGGTTCCAAACTCCCTGCCGCTAAGCGAGGATTACGCTTGGTTCTTCGAAGGGTTTACCCTTTATCAGGCACTGAGAACGACGCAGAAATTGAAATTGGTAGACTTTCCCGAATACCTCAGGACAATCGGACGAGTTTATGATTCGTACTTGCTAGCCCATGACCGCGACCGGCTATCATTGATTGAACTGTCTGAACGCCGGTGGACGTCAGCAAAATCTCTCGTTTATAACCGGTCTATGTTAGTAGCTTTTATTTATGATTTGCAGGTAAGGTTAACGAGTGATGGTCGGACGAGTTTGGGGGATATTTATCTGCAGTTGTTTGATCCGGCGAAGGCG
>JANNON010000668.1:0-4008 GCA_031399105.1 Blastocatellia bacterium
AAACTCAGGCGTGACAATTTGCTGGGGCGGGATACGACGGCCATAGAGTTTCTCAATCCGCCTTAGTTGATTTGGCTTAAGCCCCAAAGTATTTCCGAGCACAGTGTTGATAATCCAATTCCCCCTAGTTCCAGATGAAAACGGACGAGTCGGTGACGCTTAGATCAACTGAGCGCCGCTGCCGTTTCGATTGCTTCTGGATTAAATTACAAAAGGAGTGCTGCGAGCGGGAAGTTTCGTACGCTGGTAAGAACTCTTGGAATAGCTCCGCGAAATGTGGTTCGCTTGCTCGCTTGAGCATTACGTTAACTTTGGCGGTCCTTGGTTCCTTAGAAAAGAATGGAGTTGCTAAGCCCGCACATGCTTATGACGGGGCGGATTATAGCATAGGCGCGAGAGGTGTGATTAGACAGCATCACGGCATGGCCTTATGATGAAAAATTTGGTAGGGCAGTAGATCTCAGCTGCAACGGAGTCGTGGAAAGGGTAGACAGAGTGCCGCAGGTAGGAGAAATCTTGAAGCTCGACCCGCTAAGAGGTGTGCCCGGCGGCGAGGTAAGGATTGATTGTGCTCATTTTGATACCAGCGATCCTTCAAAGTGCGCCGTTTGGTTCGATAACGAGCGGGCTGCGATAACCGCGCTCGGACCGCATCGAATTCTGGCTACTGTGCCCGAACTCAATGTCAGCGGGGAAGCAAGCGTAAGGATCGAGAGTCAGGGTAAATTAAGCGAACCGGCGAGTTTCATTAGCGGCAAGAGGCTTGCTGAGGATCTGCATCCGGTGGCTAATCCAGCCTTCGATCCGGACGATGGTTCACTCTTCGTAACCAGATCCGGTCCGCGAGGCGAGCAACTGCCCGTCTCGCTGTTTAAGATCGATCTCGATGGCACAGTCGTAGAGTTTTCGGGAGACATTCCCAATCCAACCGGGATTGCGTTTGACAACTATGATCAGATGTTCGTGACCAGTCGCCTGGATGGAACGGTGTATCGCGTAACACCTTTCAAGGAGGCGGTTCCTTTTGTCAGGAATCTCGGGGTCGCAACGGGCATTGCTTTCGATAGTTCCGGAACGATGTACGTCGGAGATCGGACCGGCACTATCTATAAAGTGAACGGCATTGGTGAAGAGCAGGCGTGGGTGCAGTTAGAGCCGTCAGTCTCTGCTTATCATCTGGCCTTTGGACCCGACGATGCGCTTTACGTGGCTGGGCCAACAGTGACGAGTTTTGATTCGATCTATCGGATCGACCGTGACCGAGAGGTTAGCGTTTTCTTTCGGGGACTGGGCCGGCCGCAGGGATTGGCTTTTGACGAAAATGGCAATTTATACCTGGCGGCATCCTTTGCGGGTCGCCGCGGAATCGTGCGCATTTCGCCTGACGGAAAACGCGGTGAGATGTATGCCGCAGGGGTAAATTTGATTGGCTTGGCTTTCAGCGCAACAGGCGAGATGGCGATTGCGTCAAACGATTCAGTTTACAGCTTGAATGTTGGCACCAGAGGGTTGATCCCTCATAACCGCTGACAAGCGAACTACACTCACGGCACACGCCGAAAGGCCCGTTTTGACAGGCCAAAAGGGCCATGCTAGTGTGAGCCGTCATTCATCTTGCACTCCTGATTTTGATAAATGGTTGATTGATGGGAAACATTGATAGCGACGCAATTGGACAGTTTATTTTGTACATGGTTGCGTTGATTTTCTCTTTGTCTGTTCACGAGTCGGCGCATGCGTGGATGTCGAATCATTTTGGTGATGACCTCGCTCGGTTGCAGGGGCGCATCAGCCTGAACCCTGCGGTCCATGTTGACCCGATCGGCACGCTGTTGTTTCCTGCGATCTCGTTTTTTACGGGAGCCCCGCTGTTTGGTTGGGCTAAGCCAACCCCCGTCAATCCGCTGCGCTGGCGAAACAAGCGAGTGGCAAACTTTTGGGTCTCGATTGCTGGCGTGCTCTGCAATTTTGCGATTGCGATCATTGCCGGCATCACAATCCGGATTCTTTTCGAGGTTGGCATTATCAACTATGGTCCTAATCCCCTGGGTACGACTTCGCTCGTGGCCCGCGGAGCAATGGAACTTCTTTTTGTTTTCTTTCAACTCAATGTGGCGTTGGGCGTATTCAATCTAGTACCGATTCCGCCGCTTGATGGCAGCAAGGTTCTGTCATCAATCATGGGACCCAACTTTGACTCCGGGTTCGATGCGCTCGAGAGGTTTGGATTTATCCTTCTCATTATCGCTATGTTTACGGGTGTGTTTACGGCCATCTTTCGGGTTATTCTTCCCATTGCTTGGCAGCTCGTGTTCCTCGGTGCCCAGGCTTAGTTAATGAAGCGAATCTTTAGCGGCGCGCAGCCCACCGGAAACGTTCATCTTGGCAATTACCTCGGCGCTTTGCGCAACTGGGTCGCACTCCAACACGAGTACGAGAGTTTTTTCTGCATCGTCAACCTGCACGCGATCACCATCCAGCAGGATCCATCTTTGCTCGCTCAAAAAACTCGAGAACTCGCGCGGCTCTATCTAGCAGTGGGAATTGATCCGAACGTCTCGACCGTGTTTGTGCAATCGGACGTGGTTGAGCATGCTGAGCTGACCTGGATTCTGAACTGCAGCGCACGCATGTCTGAGTTGGAACGAATGACGCAGTTCAAAGACAAGGCGAAAAAACAGCAGGAGAATGTTTCGGTTGGCTTGTTTGATTATCCAGTGTTGATGGCTGCTGACATATTGCTTTATCAAACTGATCTGGTCCCCGTCGGCGAGGATCAGAAGCAACACCTGGAGTTGACTCGCGACCTGGCCATCAGATTCAATCGCGATTACGGCGACACATTCAAAGTACCAGAGCCCTTCATTCCCAAGATCGGCGCGCGGATTATGTCTTTATCGGATCCCACTCGAAAGATGTCTAAATCAGATGACGATCCTGGCGGTTGTGTGATGTTGCTGGACGATGCAGACTCGGTTCAACGTAAGTTCAAACGCGCCGTCACTGACTCTGGAACTGAGATTCGCTTTGATGCATCACGCCCGGCGATTACCAACCTGTTGACGATCTACCAACTCTTGACCGGCAAGTCTCCGGAGGAGATCGAGGAACACTTCTCCGGAAAGGGTTATGCGCAACTGAAACGGGACCTGGCGGATGCGACGATCGAATTCTTAAAACCGCTGCAAGAGCGAACAATCGGGATTAGTGACGACGAACTCAACAGTCTCCTCGCCAAAGGACGCGACAAAGCTGAGGCGATCGCCCGGGCCACGATGAAGCAGGTGAAGACAAAGCTTGGTCTGGCCGGGGCCGGCGCGTGAATATGATGGAAGAGAGTCCAGACATCGTTGTCGAAGAGAGCGAGCCAGCGGCGCCAACCACGCTGAATGTGGCAGGCTCACGACCGGAGATCGTTCCCGAGCAGGGAAGCGACGAACTCAAGATCGTAATGGGCGAGTTCGAGGGACCACTCGATCTGTTGCTCCATCTAATTCGTCAGGAGCAGGTCAGCATTTATGACATTCCGATCGCGCGGATTACCGACGAGTATCTGCGCTATCTGCAGCTTATGCAGGAACTCGATATAGCAGTTGCCGGTGATTTCCTGGTCATGGCTGCTACGTTGATTGAACTGAAAACCAGAATGCTTTTACCGCGCGATCCGGCGGCGAAAGAAGAAGAGATCGACGACCCGCGTAGGGAACTTGTCGACCAACTGCTTGAGTACCAAAAATATAAGGCGGCAGCCGAAATGCTCTGGTCGCGCGCGATTGTCGAACGCGCGGTATTTCGGCGCGCAGAGATCGAGACCGACAAGAACAATCCCGAAGTTGCGGTCGGAGTTTTTGATCTGCTGAAGGTCTTTCAGGAAATTTTGGCGCGTCATAAGGAAGAAGTGATGCTGGAGATCGAGCGGGAAGAGATCTCCATGGCAGAAATGCTCGAGAGGCTGCGGAACATGGTTTTATCAGCCGGCGAATTGAACCTGCGCGTCTTCTTTGAACG
>JANNON010000168.1:0-5835 GCA_031399105.1 Blastocatellia bacterium
CCGCAAGTGCCGGTCGAAGCGATACGCCGCGCGCCACGCTGCGAGCAATCCCAACGGGTCGTGCAGACGAAAGCCACCGTCTTCGTGATCCATCACGAACGCCTGCTCGCGGAGAAACAGCACGACCTTATTCACGAGACCAATGCTGACGCCCGGCTCGCATTCGCGCTGCATCTCGCGCTGCGTCCATCGCCGTCCCGCGTTCGCCGGGGCCAGCAGAGCGCGAAGGATACGCGCCGACTCCGCGGTGCCGAGGTTCGCGGCGGGTTTGGGCCGACGATGCACTGGATCGTTACCGCGGCGCTCGATGAAGACGCCATCCGGCACGATCAGCCGGCAATTGCCCGCGAGATCGAACCAACTCCAGTGATGCTTCTCGCACAACTCCGCCATCCGGCCCGTGATCAAAGGTGCCGCCAGCACCGGCACCCGCGTGGTGCGCTTCCCGCCAGCGTGGAATTCGTTGGTAAGCGCGACGTAGGGAAAGCGCGACGGACGCGGCAGATCGTGGCACACGACCCACAACTCCGCGACATTGCCAGTGGGCAGCGTCACTCGCGCCTCGATGTCGAAAGCCCGATCGAAAGGCGCGGGGTTCTGCGAAACTTCCCAGTCCTGCAACCACGGCACGCTCCCGAGCAATTCACGGAGTTTGGCCGCCAGCGCCTTTTCCAGTGTGCGCACGGAAGCCCCGGAGGTGTTCATGAATTGAGCAAGTTTCACGGCACCGTGAACATTGGCTATATCGTGAACATCAGCAAGCTCAATCTTGGCGGGTCTCACACAACCACGCCCATTCTCGAATCTAACCCGTTTGTTGAAATGAAACGTTTCCGCCTCTGCTTTGTAATGCTCTCTTTTTACAGTGCCGGACTTGTTTAATGTCGGCATTCTTTATTTCATGTTGACATGACACTATGCAGCGCTCAATGTTCAGACATGGTAATCTGTTTCTCTGCGACGCAAGAAGCGAAAGCCGCGCTCGACGAATTGATGAACTCGCGGGAGTTCAAGGACATCTCCGAGGCGGTTTCGATGGCCTTGGTGAATTATCGGGTCATATACGAGGCCGTAGGTGAACGCGGGCACGCCGTGGTGAATGCAACAGAGCCAGCGCCGCCCGGCGACGGCAGCGAATCTGAGCGCCAATCCGACATTTCGCGGGCACCGCGCAGTTCCTCCCAACCGCCGCGAATCGCCGCAATCCCGGAAATCTTCGGAACCCGTCAAACGGATCTCGATTCGGTCAAACTCATCTCGCTGCCGGATCAGCAGTCGCCGGCTTCGCTGAATGTTCCACCCAAGGGTTGGCTTTGGGGACAATACAATCGGTTCCTGCCAGTCAAAGCAACGTGCCGCGCGTTGCTGCGATTGCTCACCGACAGCCCTATGGGCGTGCCGCTGGACGACGCAGTTTCTCGAATCTCTTATGCTGCCTGCACCCTGGGCGACTTTCTCTCCGAAATGGACTCACGCCTCCTTCGGCGGCGGGAGGACGCGATCTCTGCTGCCTTTCCGACCACTGCATTCAACGGCGCGCAAGCACGCGTCCGTTTCGGAAATCAGTTTGTCGGGACGATTAAGCAGGGCGCGCTTCTTGGACTTCCCGCAGGCCTGCGACTGCTTGGTTGTGCTTCGATGAAGGAACCCCTGCTCTCACTGACCAGGGACGGGGCGGAATTTGCCGCGCTTGAGAACCCAGTCATAGATACGCGAGATCAATGGATGTCACGCACTCTGTCTGATGCCGAGATTCAGTTCTTGCTCGATCACGTTAAGCGCGCGGTGCCAGAAGAGGCGTCGGCATACGTTTCCCTGATAGACGGAATCGAAGGGGGTGGCGATACACCCGATAAGTTGGACAGCTACCTTCGCGAGCGGTTTCAGTTGGAGAATGAAGCAGCAATAAAGCCTTCATTCCTCGCCACGCAGCGCACAGGTGCAGTTTCGCGAATGGTTGAGCTCGGTCTGCTCGCCAGAGAGAAGAGCGGGCTCCATGTCACCTACGTGGTCACTCACCCTGGAAAGTGTTTCCGCAGCCAAATCCCGTAATATGAAGACCACAAACCTCGCAGACCTGATCAAACCCGCCGATTTCCTCATCCAGGCGGTCGCGGTGACCACGGTGAAGGGAATGATGACATTGCTGAATCAACTTCCGATCGTTTCTGAGCACGACTACATTTCCGATCCGGCGAATCCCGAAAACGAGTGGAGAGAGGGGATGCTTCACTGGCTCCCCCTTGGTAAAGATCGTGGCAATGCCGGGCGAATATAGCTGGCATCCAGGCCTGAAAACCCAATCGCGGAACGCAGCATCAACGGCATGGAGGCCTTGATCGAGTTGGCGCGGCGGCGGGAGCTGCTCAGCAATCCGTCGAGCGTGGCACCACAGAATCCCCGTGAGGCCGTGATGCGGTATTTTTCACTCCCGCCGCTCGAGCAAATACCCAAAATGGAAAAACTCATCGCGGGCCGAAAGCCCCGCGAACATGCGCGCGAGTTGGCGAAGCGGATTCGGATTCGCGCCGCCTTTGAGAAGACTCACCGCGAATTCTCCGTCTCTATTGAGGATGATGGCATCGGCCAAGCCCCGGAGCGGATGCACGAGACTCTTCTCTCTTTGGGTTCGAGCGATAAGGGCGACAAGCCGTATCTCATTGGCTTGTTCGGGCAAGGCGGATCATCAACCTACGCGGCCAGCGAGTTCTCGTGGTGCATCTCAAGACGAGCCCACGACCTGCTTGACGGTCGTAATGATGGCGTAGGATGGACCGTGGTAAAGCAGGTGTTCCCAAAAGCACGGCGAGACCCCTACTACGCTTACCTGGCAGCAAATCCACGGGGCGATGTCCCTTCGCTGCCACCGGAGGCGGCAGATGTCATTGGCCTCAAGCATGGCAGCCGATTCGCTCATCTCAAATACAACTTTTCGGGTGGCGGCTCCGCCGTGATGCGCAGTCTCTACTACATGCTCAATCACATTCTCTACAATCCCGTTTTGCCCTTTGATCTCGATGCCGGTGGCACCGTGGCAACAATCTACGGCAATGGCTATCGCCTATCAAATGCGTCGGTAGATAAGAAGACTCTTTTAGATAAGACGTTTTCACCACAGACGTTGGGCGACACGGTGGAGATGGTAAGTCCAACAACTAGCAACTGAACTCATGGACACTTCTACCTTGATTTTGGATGAACAGTATTCGCCGGAGCTTGAGGTTGACCTCGACAGGATCGGGATTCGCGTTGTCGTGTTCAGCAAAAAGGCTGGAGCGTCGCGCTCCGAGGTAGAGCAGCCGCTCGACTTGGAAGCGGATGAAGACTTTTCGGCGAGTGAGTCCGAAGTGAATAGCTACCTTGAGTTCCCCAAACGTGGCAAGCTGTGCTGCGTGTTCTTGATCAACGGTCAAAGGCATCACGGCCTCGACAACACATTCATCGTGAATGATCTAAAAATGAAGTATCTGCGCAAGCGGATGATCATCGTCGTCGATCTCGACGGACTCAGCGGACGCGCCAGCGCCGCGATGCTGGGAGCGTGCTCGCCGTTTTCCCAGAGTCTCATCTTTAAGAAAGTCCGTGAGAAGCTCGTTTCAACTCTGACGAATGACCCGCATCTCAACGAGCTCGCAAGCGAGTTGGATGATGAGGTCCGCCGCCTGAAAATCGCGAATCCAGCTATTCAGGCAATGTTCAAGAACTTGGTTCGAGATAATCCCACGAGGCCAGCGAAGCAGGCGGCGTGAACAAAGATCGTTTCCGCGCTAAGGCGCCAACCACCACACCGGACGCGGACTAACCTAACTACTCGTGAAATACTCTCTGGGTAAAAACCTTCAAGGCGTTTACGGCCTCCGCGACGTTGTTGATGTCGTCGTAGGAAAGGAAAACGATTTTGTCACGTAGCGTCGAGTGCTTCACGGCTAACCTTTCTTCGATTACAGTCCTTTGGCTTTCACTCGTTACAACGACGGCCTTTTGGACGAAGGACGCAACCATTTCGAGGCGCTCAATCGCATCCGAAATGTTTCCCCCAACCTGAACTTCAAATGCGTATTGGACTTTGCCGCCAAAATGGACCACTCGCGCCCACAGGCAATCCAGTTGGCGATTCTCAGATAACTTCGTTGAATTTGCTGGACGAGCTTCATTCACCGTCGCCCGCTTGATTGAAAGGAATTGGAAGAAATCCCCGATGAGTTTGAGCTTATCCTCAATGTCTCCGTGAGAAATGGTCTCGGCTTCCGTCTTCCCTCTCGCGGCTCTCACTCGCCGCTGTGTGTTGTTTTCCATCCCCGTTTTTGACAGATAGAAACTGTCGGCCAACTTGTTCACGAGTGACAGCGACCGAAGCCAGTCGAGCCGATGCCGGAACTGCATCTTGGCGTGACTTACCTTCCAGTTGGCCGCCTCCTGAGACGTTTGGCTGACTTTCGCGTGCCAGGCCTCGAACAGTTGTTCCCAAGTCAGCGGTTGCGTGGCATCGAGAATGTCCACGATTGCAGTGATGCCGACGAATTGAGGTGCGAAGTGTTCGTAAAGTAATTCAGGCTTCGCAATGTTGATGATCTGCCGACCTGCATCGGTAAGCACGCACACGCCGTCTCGCGATTCAAGGAGACCGGTTCCGAACAAGAGCATTGTCGCCACGTTTTTCGCGTAGCTATGCTCCAACTCAAATTCACTCTTGAGCCAAGCAATAATTGCCGCCCTATCTACCCGATGTTGGTCACCGTAGCGTAGGATTCTTAAATAGTTGGCGAACCCGTCGCTAACTCCGCCAGCCATTGGCCAGAACGTTGTTTTCAATTCAGCATCTCCACAGGCCAGCGATCACTATTGGCTTTCGATCTTGGGAAGCCTGGCTCTTCCCCGTTTCTAACGAATGCTGGCCACTGCCAATCTGGCTGGGCTGGAAATACGGAATCAGACCCGCCCATTCCAATATCCGGTGCTTGTCATGGACAGACAGCGGCGTGGTTTTCGTGCGCGCCAGGAAAACAGCAAGAGGACTGATGTCGAAGCCAGCCGCGCGGCGCCCAAGAGCCATCGCTTCAACAAGAGAGGTTCCGCCGCCGCAGAAAGGGTCGAGGACAGTGTCTCCCCGTCTCGTGAATGCCTTGATTGCTTCACGCGCAAACGCAGGCGAAAAACGTGCCGGATACTTGTAGAAGCTGTGCGGCGGTTCATCCACGCGCTCCTGGCTCAACACGGCGTTCACCAGCGCATCTGGAATCTCCGCACACGATTGCGCGGCTGCCTTCAAGCTCCCTCCTTTTCGACCGGACTTCCGAGGTCCAGGTAAAGCTGCGGATCTTCCGCACGGTCGAGCAGGCGCTGAATCGACCAGTTCACCAGATACTGTAGCGTGAACTGTGGTCGATGCGTTTTCGCGATTTTCTGGAGCTTCGCTTAGTCCGCTTTCGAGAGCGAAACTGAAAAAACGTCTGCTCTTGGTGCGCATGGGTATCACCAAGGGTCACCATCTTGCACCAGAGTCAAGACGTTCGAGAGCTACGTGAAGCATTGAGCGCACATTCGCGGCGCACCGTTACGGCTTCACGATGCGCTTGATGCCGTCGGGCACGGGCATCTTCACGGCGCTGCACGCCTCGCGAATTGCGAGGAGCTTTTTGTAGTCGAACGCACTGGCGGCCAGCGCAGGGATGACGGGCGCACCGTAGTTCGCTGCCGTGATCTCGCTGAAGATGTCCTGCAACACGTCCTGTGCGAGCTGCTTCACCGCAGCGGAGACGAGCGTGTCGAGCACGTTGAACGCGGTCTCGCTGGCCTCGCGCGCTGTGAGATGCACCGTCTTGAACTTGTGCCGCG
>JANNON010000705.1:0-2314 GCA_031399105.1 Blastocatellia bacterium
CGTTCTGCACGGAAAAGGCGCTTTTGACCTTGAGCCCCCGCAGCGAGGCCAGCGCCGGCTCCGTGTCGTAGGTTTTGGTGGCCACGATGACGACGTCGGCCTGCCGTAACTTTTCCGGTTGCGTGACGATATTGCATTGGATCGAGAACGAATCCTCTCCCACGATACCAATGCCGTGCCTGGCGAGTGCCGCGGCACGTTCCCCACGCGCAATGAGTGAAACCTGGTGACCCGCGCGCGCAAGGTACGCCGCATAAATAGATCCGAGCGCCCCGGCGCCGACGATCACAAAATTCATTTTCAGATTCCTGTGTCAGAAAACAACAGGATAAATCACGGGCCTTGAGGGCGACAGGGTTGTTTGCACTTTCCCCGGGAGCATCCTCTCGAATTCGGATCCAGAAAAGTGGGCAGGACTGCGTCGAAAGACCGGCGCGTCACCTTCGCAATGCAAGAAACAAGACTTGAGCTAGCCCGGGCTAGCTCAGTCCCTATTTATTCCCTATCCCTACGCGATCCCCGGCATGGGCGTCAGAATGCGCCGTCGCGATAGGCCTCTTCGCCGTGCAGCATCTCGTCCAGTCCCGCCGTTTCCGCAACTTTATCCACTTTCACCTCAGTGACCCGGTCAATCAGCCACAGCATCCCGTACGTGAACACGAAGGCCCACACCGTTGAAATCATTATCGCGAGCAGCTGAACGAAAAAGAACTTTGCGTTGCCGCGTAGCAAGCCATCCACTCCGGCGGGGTTGAAGACCGTGCTGGCAAAGACACCGCAAAGTACGATACCAAGAGCACCGCCGACCCCGTGCACGCCCCAAACGTCCAACGCATCGTCCCATTTAAGTTTGTTCTTCAGAGCCACGGCATAGAAGCAAACGCCGCCGGCGATGATTCCTATGAGACAGGCCGTTGCAGGCGAGACGTAACCGGCGGCGGGAGTGATAGTGGCCAGACCCGCGACCGAACCGGTGAGCAAACCCACGAAGCGGGGCTTCCTCGTATTCACCCATTCGATGCACAGCCAGGTGATGGCGGCGAAGCTGGCCGCGATGTCGGTATTGATGAAGGCGATGACGGTGACAGCATCGACCCGGAACTCGCTGCCTGCGTTAAAACCGTACCAGCCGAACCAAAGCAGGCCGGTGCCCAGCGCCACAAGCGGAATGGAATGCGGCCCGCGGTCGGCAACTTTTCGCTTGCCGACATAGAAAACCGAGGCCAGGGCCGCAATACCAGCGATGTTGTGCACAACAATGCCGCCCGCGAAATCGAGAACGCCCCAACTCGCCAGGATGCCACCACCCCAGATCATGTGGGCAAAGGGGAAGTAGACAAAGACGAGCCATGCAGTCAGGAACAGCATGTACGCTTTAAAGGTAATCCGGTTCGCAAAGGCGCCCGTGATCAGGGCCGGTGTAATGATGGCGAACATCATTTGGTAGCAAAAGAAGACGTACATGGGGACCGTGTCATTTGCCGCAGATGGCGTACTGAGTGTGATGCCGTGCAGGAACGCCCAGTCGAGATTGCCAACGATTCCCCAGTAATCGGTGCCGCTTTTGAGGTCGCCGCTAAAACATAGCGAGAAACCGAAGGCGAACCACAGGACGGTCGTCCAACCCATCGACACGAAGCTCTGGATCATGATGGCCAGGACGTTCTTGCGGCCCACGAGCCCACCATAGAAAAAGGCCAGTCCAGGCGTCATCAGCATCACCAGACTGCTACACAAAAGCATAAAGGCGGTATTCCCAGTGTCGAGCGTCATATGAGTTTCCTTCGCTTAATGTTTACCCGAACTGCTATCAGTCGAATGCAGCACGAGTGCAACCCGGCCCCGGGTCGTCAGTTGTAATTCCGTGAGTTTCCTGTCATGGCCGGGGCCGCCGTTGGTCGGCGCCCTGCCCTTGCAGGCTATGCTGCTGGGAAGATGCATCGCCAGCGTCGGATCAGGCAATGTCGGTACTGCAATCGGCGCGAGCTGGTGAGAGCTAGCCACGCGGTCATGTCTGCAGTCGAAGGCTACTTGGGTGACGCGCGCCGCGCTACTTATCAATGGCACGCTGGTGCGCTCCCGCGGGATGGGACTGCAGCACCTTTGAGATTGCGACCGGTATACCTTGGTATCGCCGTGTGGGATGACTACGGAGAGCTCACGAGGTGGCACGCGAGAACGGCGCCGGTCTGGCATCCAAAGGACTCCTTACCCGGCGCGGCGAAGAAGATGGGTGTTCATATGAACCCTCCTACTTCTTACGCCTTTTTGATGCTCTTAGTGTCTCAAGTGAACACTCATATGCACCCGTAGG
>JANNON010000708.1:0-2412 GCA_031399105.1 Blastocatellia bacterium
CCGCCGGAGCGAGATCGCGATAGGTCGCAGTAACCGGGTTCTGTTTGTCCTGAGGATCGCTGATAAATGATCCGCCCCGTTTAACAATCCAGCCTTTGTACTGAGAAGGAATCTGGGCCTCTACATTGCCCTCATAAAGCGCAATCGGTGTCGAGGTCCACTCCCACACATTTCCGATAAGGTCGTTTACTCCCCAACGATTCTTCCCGTCCGGTAACGACCCGACTGCCTTGGGAAACTCCTCTTTGACCACCGCTTTCCCATCGCCCCAGCTTTCGCCCCAGGGGAACAGGTAGTTCTTATCCCCGCTTCGCGCAGCGTATTCCCACTCCTGCTCTGTCGGCAGCCGATACTCGGCATTATCGCGCTTTGAGCGCCAGGCGGCATACGCGGTCGCGTCGTCGACGGAAACGTAAACAACCGGCCAGAGTTCCTGCCCGAAAATTGGCCGGCCATTTTGCCAATGCGGGGGCGGTTGGCGATTGGTCTCACGCACGAACTCGGCATAGTCGCCATTGGTAACTTCGTTTGGGCTCATGAAGAAGCCGTTAACAGTGACGGCGTGGGCCGGACGCTCTTGCGGAGGACCATCGTTTCGACCCATCTGAAAAGTGCCCGCGGGAATTTCTATGAAGCCGGATTGCTGAGTTGAGGCGATCGTCGCACCACCAGGATTCGTAGTTGACTGAACCTGCACCGGAGATGCGGCGGGTGGGGTCCTAAACATAAAGAACCCGCCGATTGCTAACCCTGTCACCGCTAAGACAACAGCCACAGCGCCGACCATCAAAAGCGGCGTCTTCCTGGTCGCCGGAGGGATCGTCGTATACGGCTGTGCTTCTCCGGCCAACGACTGGGATGAAGAAAAACTATTTCCTCCAACCACCTGCGGCGCAACCGCGCCGTGAACCTGCGTTACCTCGGGATCGATTACGGAGGCTGCCGGCGGCATGCTGGTCGCCAGACGAGCTAACCGTTCTTCGAGCTCTTTCGCCTGGCGCTCAACGCGCTCCATCTGTTCGCGCTGTTGCCGTTCGCGTTCCTCTCGTTCCTCACGCTCTTTGCGAGCCTGCGCCTCGGCTTCGGATCTTCGCTGAGCAGCTTCGGCATCCCTTTGCCGTTGTGCCCTCGCTGCTCGCTCAGCTTCTTCGCGCGCAATTCTTTCACGCTGTTCCTGCTCAAGTCTCGCAACCTCTGCGAGCTGCGGATGGACTCCATGACCAGAAGGAGCATAACTGCCCAGATCCGCAACCGAATCAATTCCTGATTGGTTAATGCCCGTTTGTTCCGCGACCCCGCCAATCGTCGAAGCCGGCGACGGCGACATGATTGTCTGATTTGGATCGAGAGCTCCGGTGCTGCGCCGATGTACGATTTGACTAGGAGTGGAACTAACGGCGTCCTTTAATTCTCTTAAGAAAGCTTCAACTGTTGGTGTGCGAGCGTCAGCTTCTTTCTCAAGTGCGTGCCGCACAACCGCTTCGATTGCAGGGGGCACTTGCAAGCCAAGCGACTGGAAAGTTGGAGGCGGCATCGTCAGATGCTTCTTCATAATCGACGGTATCGAAGACCCTTTGAAAGGCACATCGCCCGCAAGCATCTGGAAAAGAATGATACCGAGACTATAAATATCTGCCCGTGAATCGGGCTCATCGTCCGACCACTGTTCGGGCGCCATATAAAAGGGCGAACCCATAAGACCGCTCGTCTTGGCCTGCACAAACGACCCGAGCAATTCACCAGACTTGATCTTGGCCAAGCCAAAGTCGAGGATCTTCAGGCCTTCCGCAACCGGCACTCCGGTTTGCGTCATCACGTTTAGCGGCTTTAAGTCGCGATGAACAATATTCTGCCGGTGAGCGGCAGCCACTCCGCTCCCCATCGCCGTGATGAACTCCAAAGCGCGATCGGGGGCCATGATCTTCTCTTCGGCAAGTATTTCCTGTAACGACCTGCCATTTACATACTCCATCACCAAAAACGGCATCGTTCCTCTAACGACGCCAAAGTCGGTAACCGCAATGATGTTCTGGTGGCGGATGGCCGCAGCCGCGAGCGCTTCCTGGCGAAACCGCGTGACCAGCATCGGGTCGTTACCTACGAGGTCAGGCAAGATCACTTTGATTGCGTGCGATGTCTTCAGGAAAATGTGGCGCGCGCGAAAAACTACTCCCATGCCGCCCTGGCCCAGACGTTGTTCCAGTTGATAGCGCGCATCGAGAATAGGCTCGCCGTGCAGCGAGTGGGTCGTAACATCGCCGTCTTGCGGACAGTGATTTATTTCGTCGGGGAAGCAGCGCTTACAGGCTGGGCATTCTTTCATTGAAGGGCTCGAACAAGACCAGACCCTCTGGGATCGTCTAGCTGTGTGCGACTTTGTGGTACCCGGAGATACGGGCCCGGATTAGTTTG
>JANNON010000739.1:0-3756 GCA_031399105.1 Blastocatellia bacterium
GCAGCAAGAAACGTCGCAGCCGTAGACGCCTTCTCGATCTACTGGCATTTCATGGACGGACTGTGGCTCTACTTATTCCTACTCCTATTCTTCTGGAGGTGACAGGTGAGTACTGAAGCAAGAGTGGCACATTTTCCCGCAACCGATTGGGACGGCGGCACGCTGCCTTACAGAGTTGGCCACCGCAAACTCGGCATGTGGTTGTTCATTGTTTCCGACTCGCTGACTTTCTCGGCCTTGCTGATGGGTTACGCCTATTTGCGTGCCTCAAATGTTTGGCCGACACCGTTTCCGTTCTATCCGAGCATCGTCTTCTCGTCGGTGATGACGTTGTGTCTGCTGTCATCGAGCTTGACGATGGTGTTTGGAGTTTCCGCCTCCAGCCGTGGCGACAAAGAGAAGGCGCGCAAGTGGATCTTTGCCACCATCTTCTTCGGTATCGCATTCATCGTTCTGCACGCAATTGAGTGGAAACACTTGATCGACGCGGGATTGACGCCTTTCAGTCTGCCTCAGAACTGGGTGACCGCTTTCACTACCACCGAGGGCGCTTATCCATCGCCTTTGTTTGGAGCAACGTTTTTTGCCATCACGGGATTGCACATGTTCCACGTCGCGACTGGGGCCATCTATCTCGCCGTGGTTGCCGCGCGAGTGAAGAAGTTGAATCATGAAGACGTCGAGATTAGCGGCCTGTACTGGCACTTCGTTGATTTGGTCTGGATGTTTGTTTTCCCGTTGATCTACATCATGTCGGTGGATATGGGCGGACACCTGGCGGGCCACTAAAATCTTGCGGAGACTAAGATCATGAGCGCACACGCTGAAGAACACTTTGCCGGCACGAACAAGCTATTTGTTTCGATCTGGATCTGGCTGTTGGTGCTTACCGCAATCGAGGTGGCACTTGCTTATAAGACCATGTCACTCTTCCTGATGTTGACGGTCCTGATGGGGCTTTCGATAATCAAAGCTGCCCTGATCGTCGCTTACTTCATGCACTTGAAGTTTGAACGGCTGAGTTTGATCCTGACAATTGTGCCGATGCTGGTTGTTTGTATCTGTTTATTGTTCGTGTTCTTCCCGGACGCCTTCCGGTCTGATGCCATGCGTTATAAGTTCAAAGAGCCAGCGCCGGTTACAGCACCGGCGGCCCAGGAGAGTCATTGATTTCCTCCGCGACATTCTTTCGAGTCTTCGCAATCGTAGTGTTTGCGCTGATTGGCTTTACGATCTTTCCGTCGGTGGTGGAGGCACAGTGCTCGATGTGCCGCGCATCTCTTGCAGGCTCGAACGCGAACTTTATTCGAAACTTCAACATTGGCGTCCTGGTGTTGTTAGTGCCGCCGGTAGCGATGTTTTGTTCGTTCTTTGTGATTCTTCGCCGGCACAAACTCGAAGACGATGCGGAGGAGAGTGACAAGTGACAAGGACCGAGGTCCTGTCCGTATTCAGTTGTCCGTTGTTCTTCCGTCGTTTGTGGAGTGGTTGCGATTTACAAGCCGAGCTAACCAAGAGTGCAACTGACTACGGACAACTGACAACGGACAAATCCCGTGACCTTCCATAATGGCAAACGACAACCCACTAGCCATCGACGTTGAGACTCGCACCACGCGTGGTCGTCTTTGTCCACAATGCGGAGGCAAGATTATTCCTTCCGATCGGGCGATCTATCAAAGCACCAGCGATCCCAATGCGGTCTTCCCCATTTGGCAGTGTGAACGCTGTGGCTATGAGGAAATGTCAGAACGTCCAAAGCCGGCCGGCAAGGCTAAGCATTAGACGAAAGGAGTTGCTGTGGCGAGTGCAGAAGTGAGTGGAGAAACTGGATTAATGAAAAACGAGCTAAGAGTTCTGAATCTTCTTTGTTTTCTCGCTGCCGTAGGTTTCATCGTGCTCGCGGTGTTGAATGCTGTTCTTGCCGGGCAGTTGATTACCACGGACAATCTTTTTATCACGATGGTTTGTCTTTTGATGGCGCTGGTGTTTGCTGTGAATCCAATTCTCCAATGGCATTCAGAAGGCCGTCTGCCGATCCCTTTTCAAAAACGAATCGCGAAACAGAAGGCGGCAGCACAGGTTGGCGCATCTTCGCCTCCATTGCTGGATGCGAAGGGTCGGGCAGTTCCTCCCGACGTGAAGTCGATGATGTCAAACATGCAGTCGCGCCCCAGAGAATAACGAGTCCTGCTATACTCTCCCGCCGTGGATCCGCTTACCAAAAAAGTCCTGCAGAGCTTCGATCACTGGAAGAAAGACTCCCTCGATCTGCATATACTCTTCGAAGCAGGTGGCAATGATGCTGAGGCGCGAACGAGAGTCTTTGATATTGTCGAGCAGCTAGTGAAGGACGGTTTGTTGGCAGAAGAGGGAAACGACTTCTACGCGCTGACCGACAAAGGAAGGGAAGCGCTCAAGAATCCTGATGTCTGAATACATTTCATCGCTCCCTCACCTCAATGCATTTCTAAACTCCACCAGTGCGATCCTGCTTCTCATCGGCTATAGCTCTATCAAGCGAGGTCAGATCACTGCCCACCGAAACTGCCAGATCGCTGCCGTTGCCACCAGCACACTATTTCTGATTTCTTATCTTACGTATCACTACTATCACGGGGACACTAAGTTCCTTGGTCAAGGATTAGTCAGGCCGTTCTACTTTACAGTTCTGATCACCCACGTTTTGCTTGCCATAGTTATCCTTCCGCTTGTAATCATCACGCTATTCCGCGCGGCTCGCGGTGACTTCAACAGGCACCGTCGCATTGCTCGCTGGACATTTCCGGTGTGGCTCTACGTTTCCGTCACTGGCGTCATCGTCTACGTGATGCTTTATCATCTTTATCCCACGCCTTGAGATCGGGAATGTCTGAAAATGGACACAATCGAAGAATGGAAGTCGCTGAACCTCGTGTGAATCGGTTCCGAGCGTCCGGACCTATTTTGTTGTTGGCTATACTGTTTGTCCTCGGGGCGTTTCTCACCTGGTACTTCACCTGGTTCGGTCGCGAGCTAACGGACACCGATGTCGCAACCTATCTCGCCGACAGCAATAAGCCGCGTAAGGTCCAGCACGCATTACTGCAGATTCAGGAGCGGCTTGAGCGTCAGGATCCTGCGGCCAGGCAATGGCATCCACGGGTCGTCGCACTCGCTGCAAGTCCCGAGGCGGAAGTGCGTTTGACCGTGGCCTGGCTGATGGGTTTCGACAGCAAGTCTTCCGAGTTTCATGAGGCACTACTAAAACTGCTGCAAGATCCTGAGCCCGTTGTCCGGCGAAACGCGGCACTCGCCCTGGTCAGACATGCCGACGGGCAAGGCCGTCAGGAATTGCTATCGATCCTGGTGCCATACCCAGTTTCCATTCCAGACGAAGGCGTGCTCAGCAGTTCAGTAAGGCAAGGCGATACTGTGGCTCGTGGCTCGCTGCTTGCGCGGATTCTGGCAGCCAATAATGAGCCAGTCGCGGTTCGCTCGCCGCTACGTGGAACTGTTGGAACTGTGGCGGTTGAAACCGGCGCGAAGGTTTCTAAGGGGCAACAGCTTCTCAGTCTGAAATCTGATGAGGAAAGTGTATGGGAAGCGCTGCGCGGCTTGGCCTTGATTGGTGAACCCGAAGACGCTGCGCTCATCGAGCATTATCTTAACCAATCAACTTCAATTCCGGATCGAACAAAAGAACAAGCGGCCCTGACGCTGAAAGCCATCGAGAGCCGCAAGAAGTAGACTGCTTAAGATTTGAGTCAGGCCGGT
>JANNON010000787.1:0-2499 GCA_031399105.1 Blastocatellia bacterium
CGTTTTCCAAATGAAGACGAACTGCACCGGCTTCAGTCTTATGAATAACTCCCGGGGCAATACCTTTCAGCGCCACGCTTCCGCCAATCTCCTCGGCAGCTACGCCCGCCTCCTCTGCAGTCGCGACAATTCTTTGGTCAACTAGCGGTAGCCCATAGCACGACATCAGTGCGGCAATTTCCTCTTCGGTAAGCCAAACGTCCCCGCGGCAAAGTGCAGCGGCCACAACAGCCGCACCTTCATCTCTTCGTATATCGTTGAACCGCGGCGCGGCCGTTTCAGGACGGTCACGCCATTCGCGATAACGCGCCGCCCGTGCCAGCGCTATCGCCGCAGTTTCGGGGAACCTGTACGACGGGATTCTTACATCCGCCGATCGCAACTGCTCCGGCGTGCCTTGCGCCGAAAGGAACACGGTTAAGACCGGCTTCTGCTTATCTACTGCTCGTACCGCTTCGGCGATAGCAATCCCGACATCCTCGGCGCGGGTTACCAAAGGTGGAGTGAAAATTACGATCAGAGCGTCTACGTTGGCGTCAGCCGCCGCAATGTCAATAGCTTTGCGATAGTCAGCAGCCGAGGCGGACGCGATCATGTCGACAGGATTCGTTGCGCTAGCTCCAAGTTGCAGAAAAGCCCGTAATTGCTTCTGGCTGTGTTCGCCCAACAAGGGGACCTCCAGCCCCCTGGCTTCACATGCGTCGGCGCAGAGGATGGCCGGACCACCGGCATTGGTAATGATGCCCACACGATTTCCCCGAGGCAGAGGTTGATTGGCCAGTAGTGAGGCCACGTCGAACAATTCCGCCAGCGTATCTGTGCGGATTACTCCAGCTTGACGAAAGAGCGCGTCAACTGTGACATCGGACGCCGCGATTAAAGCCCCGGTGTGTGACGATGTGGCTCGCGCACCTGCAACCGAACGGCCGCTTTTTACAACTACGATCGGTTTCTTGCGGCCGACGCGTCGGGCTATCTGGGAAAACTTTTTTGGATTACCGAATGATTCGAGGTAGAGCAGTATTACATCCGTACCGTCGTCAGCTTCCCAATAACGCAGCAGATCGTTTCCGGAGATATCTGCTTTATTACCGACGGAGACGAACGTGGAAATCCCGAGACCCAGTGAGTTTGCGTGTTCGATGATAGCTAATCCGAGGGCGCCGCTCTGTGAAGAAAAACCAACGCGTCCCTGAGGCGGCACCACCGGCGCAAACGTCGCATCAAGCAGCACAGCCGGATCAGTGTTGGCGATGCCCATGCAGTTTGGTCCAATTAGTCTCATGCCCGCAGCACGACAGACTCGAACCAACTCAGCCTGGCGTTCCTGTCCTTCACTTCCTGTTTCTGAAAACCCCGCCGAAATGACAACCAAAGCTTTGACGCCTTTGCGCCCGCACGCCTCAGCTACTTCCAGAACGCGCAGCGCGGGAACAACGATGATGGCCAGATCGACAGGACCGGCAATCGCTTCTACTGACGCGTAAGCCAGCACAGATTGAACAACCTCAGCAGAAGGATTTACTGGATAGACCGCTCCATTGAATCCATAACTCAACAAGTTGTGAAATGTTTCGCCGCCTATAGTTCCACGTTGCCGGGAGGCGCCAATGACTGCCACCGCGCGCGGATTGAAGAAAAGCTTTAGAGCGTTAACCGCCGCGATGGTCTCCCGTTGCTCGAAGCGCGCGATTGCCTCGGCACTAAACGAAGTTGGAAAGGTTACGTGAAGTTGGCCCGCCGTGGCATCGACTTCTATAGGGAAGCCTGACGCTCTGAAGACGTGGAGCATGGCGTGGTTTGCAGCCACCACTTCAGCCTCAAACACCTGAATACCGTTCGCTGCTGCAACCTCAGCCAGTTGACCCAGCAAAATTGAGCCGAGCCCCCGCCCCTGAAAGTCATTCGTGATGGTAAACGCGACTTCCGCGCGATGGTCATCAACGACGGCATAGAAGGCGTGGCCCACAACGCGTTCTTCGGCGCCACTAAATGCAAGCAGTCCGAATGTATGATCAAGATTCGCTTCCCGATGCGCTTCTGTGGCCAGGGCCGAACCACTTGCGGAAGAGTAAAATCGCAGCCAGCGGGATTCTTCGGATAACGATTGGAGTAAAGCGAGAAGTCCCGGCTCATCAGCCGCGCACATTACGCGAACACGAACTGTCGAGCCATCCCGTAATACAACATCTCCGTCTCGACGGGCGGAAGCCTCGCGTCCATCGTTAGAGCTAATACTGCGCGCAGTCGTGACCTCGTCTGAATCTGTTATGAGTTGCGGTGCCCCTGTTGTCTTCGTATTTGATGGGTCGGATGGTTCGTCCATAGTTTCCTAATCGGATTGCTTCTTGCCCGATTTTCGACTCGCGGTCACCAAGATCCCTAATAAAGCCTGGGATTGCAGCATTCAAGTCTGGATCATTTGCAGGTCGGGAAGGGTGGTTTTACCCCCCCTGAGTTTTTGGAGAGTCTGGGGGGGGGTAAACACCCAAACCCCCC
>JANNON010000826.1:0-2369 GCA_031399105.1 Blastocatellia bacterium
GCCGGCCGTGAGCCCGACGCTGAACAGCAAGAGATGTCGGGCGAGATCAGCCGCTGCCAGCAACTCCACAGCGCCATCTCCACAGCGCGAACGGGCGACAGTGCGAGTGCACGCAACCTGATGCGGCCATCATACACGCCATCAGTGGTGGTGATAGGTCGCAGCGGGCAATGATGCCAGGAAGACGTCACCCGGTGGCCGCGACAGCCTGCTACTATGAGCGACGGCATGGCGCGCGGCCAGCACAGCACGAAGACTCGACGGCTCGCCGCACAGCGCCCGCTGCCCAGAGGAGATCCTCGATGAGGCTATCAACCGCTGCCGCACATCACAGCTCCGACAAGGTGCTCGCCTCTGCGTGCCACGGTGCTGAGTCCTGGATTTCGCCGAAGATACTCGGTGATCCGCTCTGCTGAATCGAACGAAGGCGATACGTCGAGATCCGAGAGCGAATACCAGAGAGCACAGGCGTCAGGCACCTCCTCGATTCTCATTTCTTCGATGAAGACTTCCGTATTCATTATTCTTTTATCGAACGTCGCGGATCAACCACCGATGGAGCTTTAGCGACTGAAGGTTGGGTGGATGCGCCTTGTTCGGCGTTTATTGCGCCTGTTCAATGCGGATTTCATTTCCACTGGGATCGCGAAGATTAAATCCCCGGGCACCCCAGCTTTCGGTCCGGAGTTCGCGAGAAATCTTTGTTCCCCGCGACTGGGCTTCCCTATACTCCTTTTCAATATCTTTCACGATCAGGTAGAGATACCCAGAACCGGCTTTGGTCCATGAACTCTCATGTTTTGGCGACTCATCAAGAATGAGGGAAAAGGTCACATCATCACGTTGTAGCGTTGCATAGTTGGTGGCCTCGCCCTCTTTGTCTCCCTCATGAAGGTATACCGTATGGAATGCGATTGATTTCTCATACCACTTGGCGACCTCTTCGATATCCTTCACAGGAAGGACAGTGATCGTTTTGATTGTTTGCTTATTCATCTTTTCTTTGGGTGTTTCTTCCGCGGACATTGCAGTCATGCTTAGGAAAAAAATGCAGATTGTGGGGTGGAGAAGCTTCATATTGTTTTGCCGAACAAAGAGGCCACCAACGGAGCGTTAGCGACGTTGGGTGAACCGATTTGTGCTCCGTTCGCCATACAGCCAGTTTGACCTTCAATCTAGACTATTTTTTTGGCGAGTTCGCTTGGAACTACGTTGCGATGCGATTGCGCGTTGGTTTGGTGCGAGTTCGCTCTCATACCATCTCTCATAAATAACGGGACATGGCAGGGTTTTTTTTAACGGGGTTTCGCTCGAAATCACATTGCGATGCGATTGCGACTAACGCCGGAAATTTCATTGGGAGGCATAAATGTTTGGCATATGGCTCAATCTTTGGTGGGAAGCCAGGTGCACACTTTCTTCCCGCCCCAGCTATTGACCGAGGCGTAATCAACCATGGAGATGGGGCCGTCCACGGTCGGGATGCGGAATTGCATTCGTGTCGTGGGCAATCCGGGAGTTTCGGCGTGCGCCTCGACGCAGCCTGCGTGGGCGAGCAAGGTCACGGGCTGATCGAAGGCAGGGTCGAGGTTTTCGTCCCTCGCCAGCACCACCGGACCTCGGGCCAGGGCGGCGTATTGATCGCTCCCGGGTGTGCTGCCCAGCGGTGCGGGCAGAACCCGGCAGCGCATGTCCAGCTCCAGGCGAATGAGATCGCCGGAAGACCACCGTCGTTCGATGGAAGCATAAGTGCCAGGCGTGACGGCATGCGTTTCTCCATTGACCGACAACTGCGTCTGCTCGCTCCAGGAGGGGATGCGCAGCTTGACGGTGAATTTCTCTGCGGCGCCGGGTCGAACGTGGATCTCGATGCTGCCGTTCAGCGGAAAATCCGTCGTAATTATCAGCTCCACCGGAGCACCCGAGGGCGCGGCGGCGGTGAAGCTGCCCGCGTTGTAGAGCTGGATGACGGGCCCTTCCGCAGAGTTCATCACGCCCACGTAAGGGAGGTAGGCGAGTCCCATCGGGCCATTCAAGTTGCAGCAGGTGACATAGACGCCCGCCACGTCGCCGCCCCAACCAACGGGGTTTGTTTTCACGCCGTTGAGCAGGTTTACGTAGCTGAAGCCATCGCCCTCGGGCTTCATCGCGCCAAGGAGTCCGTTGCAGGCATATTTCTCGATCTCGTCCGCCGCCGAGGGGTCGCCGGTGAGGCGCAGGATCTGGCTGCACAGTTTCAACCAGGTGATGCCGGTGCAGGTTTCCATCATGCGCTCGATGGCCGGGTTCGTCTGCTCGAGCGCGGTGTTGTCCCAGCCCTCGCCGGCGACTGCGGGATGGTAGGGCTGGTCGCCGCCGCCGTTGCCGAT
>JANNON010000742.1:0-3015 GCA_031399105.1 Blastocatellia bacterium
GCTTTGCCAGTTCATCGATCGTCTGGGGATTGATGTCGAGCATCTTGTTTGCCCGGATCGTCCGTTCCTCTGGTCCCAACTGGACAGGTCCGAGGCCCGGGATATCCATACCATCGACCGGTGTCTTGCCGGTAGCGAGCAGATTGCCCAGCTGAACCATGGCGTAGCCGGCATCGATTGGATTCCACAGGAAGCCTCTTGTGATTGCTCCTGATTTCATCAGTTTCTGGCCCTGACTAGGAATGAATGGACCTACAACGATGACCTTGCCAATCTTGTCGGCATCGGAAACAGCCTGACCTGCGCCAATGGGTCCGTTGGCACCAAAGATAAGGAAGCCTTTCAAGTCGGGATTGGCGCGCATGACGTCAGCGGCGGTTTTCTGGCTGTCTTCCACACTGTTGGAAACGCCGTAGCGATCGCCAACCTGTTCCATCTTCGGATATTTCGATTTCTGCAGTGCTACCGCTGCGTCTGCCCAAACGTTGTGGAGAGTGACGGTCAGACCGCCCACATACACCACATATTTTCCTTCACCGCCGATTGCTTCCGCGAAAGCCTCGAGATGGGCTTCACCAAACTGCTTGTCCTGGATGAGTTCAATGTCCCAATCCGCATTCTTCTGGCCCGGCTGTTCGTGAACAATGACCTTGATTCCGGCGTCTTGAGCGCGCTTGAAGACTGGTTCCAGCGCCGCGCCGTCGTTGGGTATGACACCGATGACATCAACTTTCTTGGCAATAAGATCCTCAACTGCGCGAACTTGCTGAGCGGCATCAGCTTCAGTCGGAATAATCATAGTGGCGTCGACGCCGAGTTCCTGACCGGCTTTCAACACGCCTTTCTCGACATTATCGAACCAAGGAATGCGTATTTTGCCTACAATGCCAATCTGCGGAGGATTATTGGCGGCTTTGGCGCCAAATGGACTGAGAAGCGTAAAAGTTCCGGCGGCAGCTGACTTCAGGACGGTTCTTCTTGAAATGGAACGCATTGTATTCCTCCCATTGTGAATTTTATTTTCGTTGCCCATCGTTACGAAAGTGGACAGACCACTTTTGTACGCGCGGTTTGCGCTTTAAGTCAAGTTACTATGTACGCTTTCCCTCGCGTTTCTGCTTTGGTGAATGTGAGCACACGTCATTTTGATTTTGAGCAGATGCGCCCTCGAATGCGGCGCGTTCTTCCTCGATCACGCGTCGGGTGCTTGATTCGATGTGGTCCAGATGGAGGCTCATAGCCGCAACGGCGTGAGATGGATCGTGAGCTTCAATCGCGCGAACTATGGTCGTATGTTCGCCAAGACTTCGTCGTATCAGTGAGAGGTCCTGGGTCGCCCGCCGGCGTACGTCGAGCCCCATATTATACAGTCCGTAAGCAATTCGCTCGAGCACGACGTTCCCAGCGGTCGCTGAAAGCCGCGCATGAAAGCGGCTGTCAAGCATTCTGAAAGCAACAGGATCACTTAAAACCTTTTCATGAGCAGTCAGCATGCCTTGCAGTTCGTCTATGTCCTCGGCTGTTGCTTTTTCTGCCGCTTTCCGCACAATCTCAAGTTCAACAAGACGGCGGCTATCAAATGAGTCGGCCAAATTTGCTTCCGACAGGGCTAAAAAGAAATCGAGCGGCGCCAGCAAAGTGCGTGCTTCGAGGTTTGTAACATAGGCACCGCCGCCATGGCGCGTGTCAACGACGCCCAGTATTGAGAGCGCACGAAGTGCCTCACGGAGGCTTGGCCGGCTGATGTCCAGAATTTCGATCAAGTTCCGTTCTGACGGCAGCCGGTCACCAGCCCGAAGCATGCCCGTTCTAATCAGATCGAGAACGCGATTCACGACAGATTGGGCAACTCCTTTTTTTTCGCCGAATTGCAGATCCACCTCTATCGGAAGGAATTCCACATTCGTTTTCTTGATCATTTGTTTCGCTCCCGTACTCTCCGTCAAACACCAGATCTCATATTCAACGCCACGCTTCATCAGGCACAAATTCACCCCAGCTCGGAATAGGGGGCTGAAGCCCATCTTTGATCCAAAGGAAGCGGCCATTAATTGTCGATGCCTTTTCGCACAGCAGCGCGATAACGAGATCAGATGCTTTTTCCGGATCATCACCACCTGTCTCCGCAACCCAACGCGCCCAGTCACGGTACCGGTCTGCTTCCGCGCCCAAGTCTTTGGCTGCATCACGAACTGTGGCCCACATCTCGGTTTTTACGTCACCTGGATGGATAAGATTAGCGGTCACTCCGCTGCCGGCGATTTCCGCCGCCAAATGCCTGGTAAACTGATTAAGGGCAGCCTTGCTCGTACCGTACGCGCTATTGATAGAACCAGGTTCATGGAGGGTGGCGGCTGAAGTAACGTTGATTATTCGCCCCCAGCCACTAGTCATCATTCCTCTAATAAAAGCGTGACACATGAGATAGGCGGCGACAAAGTTGACCATTTGCGTCTTGATCCAGTCCGCCGGGTCCGTGTTCCATACCAGATCAACAGGACCAAACATTCCGGCAGAATTTATTAGTATTGATGGTTGCTCTAGTTCATTGAGAACTCGTGATTTGATCAATTCTATTGAGTTGGGGCTGCTCAAGTCGGCGACAACGACCACTGGCGTGCCACCGGCTTGTAAGACCATGTCAGCCGTCGCACGCAACTCGTCTTCGCTGCGTGAAATGAGGGCAGTGGCTACTTTGAGTTGGGCAAGACGAACGGCGGTGCGCTGACCGATTCCTCGGCCAGCGCCAGTAATAACTGCAACTTTTCCGACCAAGTGCGCCAGGTTTTCTTGCCGCTTCATAAAGGTAGGATATGCCGTTACAAGTGGTCTGTCCACTTTGTTTCAATTTCCGTTGCGCCACCAAGGCTCTTGATCAGCGGGTCGTAGGTTCGAGTCCTACTGCGCCCACCATGATTTTCCAAATGACCACAAGCGGTTAGAAAATTGTTCCCAAATAGTTGTGGAGTGGCTTCCCGCACGTGGTTCATGCTACGGTCGCAGCGCGAACTGCAG
>JANNON010000866.1:0-9224 GCA_031399105.1 Blastocatellia bacterium
GCTGCGTAGAATACCAGTGCGCCTATGCGATGCCGAAACTCAATTAGATTGCTTACTCTAATATTGTGCGTTGCAACAATTGAAAATAATTTGAAATGATTGAGCGACTTGAACAACTGCAAAGGCTTCGCGGGCACGCCGCGCGTGCCACCGCTGATGACCCGGATTTTGAAGCCAGGGTGATCGCGGTAAAGGCGTGGCAACAGCGCCGCCTGCGTCGGACATCAGCAAGATCTTCTGTCCGCCAGGTCCTACCAAAAGCACATCGATGTCATCCGGGAAGGTGTGGTTCATGTTCTTCAACGTGACCGTTACCTTCGAGACTGCACCCACGACGCCAGCCACGTTAATGGTTGACGGGTAAGGAGCAGCTATGCCGGAAGTGGTAGTAGGAGCGCCAGCCGGTATTAGGATCGACCCAGGATTCGCGAATGTCTGAGTGTTATTCACGGTCCCGCCGAGCGTGAACGTCTTGGTGACCGTTCCGAGGTTAGTGGCTCCATCCTGCAGCTGCCAGGTCGCGGTGATTGTGCCGCCACAACTGCCGACCGCTGTGAAAGAGAAGTCTCTCGTGGCGGTTGCACCCGGACCAGTTGCGGTAAGTACACCGTAACTCTGCGGAGCACTGGGTGAAGTAACACCACCCGTGGACTGCAGTGTTGCAACCAGATTGGTGGTTGCGCCGGTGCCGCCGTTGGTCAAACTAAGATTGACGGTGACGCGTTCACCCGGATCAATCGCGTTATTCGGTGGCGGGCAGCTCTCATTGACCAGGATGGCCGGGCCAGCCGTGATGTTCGGAGTTCCCGCAACACCGCAGCAGACAAACGGAGCCCTGGTAATTTGGATCGTTGCGCAACCGATTGTGCCGACATCCAGAGCAGCAGTATCAGAGACGCGCAACTTCCAGGTGCCATTGGAAGGCTTTCCGTTGAGCGCTGAGAGTACTGTTTCTGGTTTGAAGGTACCGGCGAACGGCGCAACCCCGGATGCGATGGTAGCGGCTGCCGCGTCGTCGAAGATAGTAGGTGTACCAGAGCAATCGTTGGCGCCGGTGCCATAATTCGCACCTGCTCCACCACGATTGTTGGCAAGGTTGACTATCGTGCCATCCGGGTGGACCAATTGGATAACAAGGTCGCCATCAAACGTGTGATTGAGTCTGATTCTCACGTTGACGTCTTGTACCTGGCCCGTATCAGGAACCGTGATTGGGACGTCTACAGTCGCCACATCAGGGATTGGTACAGCGATATTTCCTGAGCTGTACGAGGCCTGGGTCGAACCGCCGGGAGCACCAACCTGAAGAGTAAACGTAACCGTTCCCAGGTTCAGGGCGCCGTCTTGCAGATTGAAGGTTGCGGTTACTGTGTCGCCGCAGAGCTTCGCAGGATCAACCGTGAACGTGAACGGACGGTTTACAACGGTCGTATTGTCGGGCGGAATCGCGCCGTAGTTCTGCGGACCGCTGGGGCTGGTTACGCCACCAGTAGCCTGCAACGTGGCAACGAGACTCGTCGTAGCTGCCGTACCATTGTTCTTTAGACCAAAGTTCATGGTAACGGTTTCGTTTGGACTCAGCGCGTTGTCAGCGGGTACGCAACTCTCTGCTGTAATCGTTGAGCCTGCCGCGGCAATCGCGGGCACGCCGACGAGACAGAGATTGACGGTCGTCGTATTGCCATTGGTGACCGACGTCGCTCCATTGACAACCGAGTAATTGGTTTTGGTTACCGAGTAGTTGTAAGCACCCGGCGGCAATATGCTCGAGGACGAGCCGCTAGCCAAGGTCGCACCCTGCGGGTTGCCATTGAGAGTGATTGAAGCATTTTCAATTGGCAGACCTGAAGCGCAGTCAGTCACGTTGAACACGAGCGTCCCTTTAGCCGGGGTGACGCAGGTCGGATTCACCTTGAAACTGAATACGCGTGTATTCCAGTCGAAACTGGATGATGGAGGATCCACCCATTCGAAGGCTCCCCAGAACGTGCAGTCATCCGATGGGTCAACAAACAACGAGCTGTAGTCGCCCCAACGACCTGACGTTGCGGTCTGGACGCCGCGAACAGTTGCTGTCATGGCGTCAACTTCACCCTGTGGCAAAGTGTTGGCCGGGTCACCAGCTAAACGGCCAGTGTAGATTGCCGTCGGAATCAATGCTGGCGTTAGACTGGAGGCACTGGCGCCAAGGCCGATGTTGCCTTCGCCGTCCTGGGCTATGGCTGCCATCCAGAGATCGCGACCGGTTGGCGCGCCGGATCCCGGAGCGTAGGTCGCATCCTGATTGATGGTGATGGCACCGGTTCCGGGGTTGCGACGCAACTCCATCCAGCGGACGCCAGCCTGATAGGTCGCAGCGGATACAGGAGCGACGCCGCTGACGTTGACGGTAAAGTTGAGTACCGTTGATTGCACTCCCCCGGGCAGAATGCGGAAGTTCATAGCATGCATGAGACGGTCGGCAATCGCGTCCAATGCCTCACCAGGTGCTGGCTGAGCGATGGTGCTTTGACGAGCGTCGAAAGGTGCAGTCGGAATGTCCGCTAGCTGAACTAAAGTCGAAGAAAGCGGGGTTGTGTAGTTTGGTGTGAATTCAAAAGGCCTGATCAAATCAGTAGCCGCGCCAAATTCGGTGGCGTCAAACTCGATAAAGATGTTCGGAGTATTCGCCGGCGGCGCTGTGTAACCCTGCAGGTTGGTCGGCAACATGCCGCCGTGCAGGTTGTTGGTCGTAAAGATGATGACCTTAGCAGTCGGATCGCCGGTCAACATTTTCGCACGTTCAAAGGAGTAGAGACTGGCTCCTAAGAATGGCGCCACTCCCGGAGGTGTGAAATCGTTTGCTGACATGTAGTAGCCGTTCGGCCAGACACCGAAGTGCGGGTAGTCGACGAAGCGACCGGGGGCCAGCAGGAAATCGTAAGCATAGTAAGCGCCAGTCGGATCGCCAGTCTTGGAGATCGCGATGTGCTGGTGCATTTGATTACCGGTGAATCTCAAGTTGAACTGGGAGACCAACCAACGATCAGCCAACTGATCGTAAAGAACGATTGGATCGCCATCATCGTCGGCGGCGTTCGCGATTCCCACCAGGAAGGCGCTCATTCTGATTTGAGCTGTAAGGGGGGCGCCTGCCTTGTCGTAAACGCGAAGGCCGCCATTCGTGGTGACCATCACGTGATTAGGACCGACCGCCGCATTGGTGTCTGGTGGCGCGAAACGTCCACCAAAAATCACTGCGCCAGCGTCCATGTCGGGGCCATCAAAATTCGCGATGGGAGCGGACACCGCATTGGTGTGCATATCTCGACCCTTGCCTTTTGACTCTGCTCGCAGTGTCGGATCGATGAAAGGACCGTCCATCGACGGGTCTGGCGCGGGTTTAACGCGATCGGGGTTCCTTGGATTTTTTCCGTGGTCTTCCTGATTTCTGCCAGCGCGACCTTCCCGGCCTTTCGCCGGTTCAGCCTTCGCGTCGCGAAGAGCAATGGTCTCAATGAAGCCAACTGGGCTCGAGAAAGTTGGTTCAAATTTCTCAGGGAGTTGCGCTTTGCGAAGCGATCTCCATTTTGCATCGTAACTGAGTTTCTTATTGGCCTCCTCTTTTGTAATAGGGGCCGCCTTCGTCGCGGATGTGCTCTTTCTATTTTGAGCTCCGCTTAGCGAGATAAATAGGGTTACGAAGGCGAGACTCGTAATCCCGAGTATCAGCAAAGATCTTTGATAAGTCTTCATTCTTGTCCTCCAGGTGATCGATAAGCCGGAATTGCAGGTGGATGGAACCAGTCTGTCGGGCCGCACACGGCGAAACTGGAACTGATGTGGAGGCATAAGCCTCGATTACTACCGGAATTCGTATTCCCGCCTTGTTGTATTCCCGCTTGTAGTTGTAGAGCCAGTAGGGAGTATTAATTTCCCTGACGAACTTTTGCGGTTTGTGTTCCCGCTTGCAGGTTGATGCTAGAAGAGCATTTACGAGACGGCATAACTACGCCTCGCAAACAGACCGTTTAGTGAAGTGGATTTATGAAAATATTTCTGATTGTGTAAATCAGCTTGCTCTAATTGAATGATTTAGAAGACGGATCGACGCGGCAAGAGTTACAAGTGTTATGCCACTAGGACAAAGCGATCGGTTCTCGTTGTTTTGGTAGAGAATACGATTTTTCGAAATGACATGTCACAAATCAGTCTCGGATCTAGAATTGATTTCTAGAACTCAGACGCCGCTGCCTCGTCATTTTCCTCACGGCGAGCTGCGCTCGTAGTTTAAAGACCTCAAGAATTTCTCAACCCATTCCGAATACAACACAACCAGCGCAGTTGCATACTTCGGGTCAGAAAGCACCGGCTCCTCAACGATGTTCCTAATTGATTCCTCAACGGAAACGCCCGGGAGACAAGAACTCATCCTGGATAAGATCACACAACCGGTGCGGCCCCCGGGAATTTCGAGACCACGGCTCTTGAAAGTTCTCGAACAAGGCATGGCTTGTTGTGCGGCCACCATCATCAGCGGGCGAGCGGGAACTGGAAAGACGAGCTCGGCAATCGACTTCTCAACTCAGTGCCAGCGACCGTGTGCCTGGTACAAGGTCGACGCCTCGGATGGTGACCTGAAGATTTTCTTCCGTTATCTGACTGCGAGTATTAAAAAGCAACGCCCCGATTTTGGAATCGGGGCGCTTACGCTCCTTATTGAATCCGCAACGCCCGAACATATCGATCGACTAGCCGAAGCTTTCGTCTATGAGTTAGTAGAAGGCGAGAACAACCCACTCTTGGTCGTCATTGAAGATCTGCATTTGATTTGCGATTCAGATTGGGTCGTCCCGGTCTTCAGTCGTTTGCTGCCTCTACTGCCGTTAGAGGTGCATCTGCTCATCACAAGTCGCACATTGCCTCCAGCTCCTCTGTGGAGAATGCGTTCTAAACAAACACTGCTTTTGGTTGATGAAGATACCCTCGCTTTTACACGGGCTGAGGCGACGGAACTTTTCGCAAGCCACAACCTGACCCGCGACCAGGCAAGTAATGCCCTTGATCACACGCACGGACGGGCGGCAGCCCTGGCTGCATTCGCTACGGAATTGGCCAGGTAGAACTGAAGGAATGTTGCGCAGCTGAGTTACTCAAAGAAAAGTCTTGTTAAAGCGCTCAGCGGAAATTCGTTTTGACCTCGTAGATGTTCGCTGATGAATAATCTCGCACCTGACGGCTTTAGCATACCTCCGTTGCCATTGGTAAAGGGCCGATGGCTTGGAGCCGATTCGCTATGCTAATCTGCGCGCCGTCCCAACAAGCAGCGTCAAACTTCAGGGTGCAATGACTCAAGAAACCCGACAAGGCAAGCCTGCGCATAAGCTCCTCCCTGCGAAAGTAAACATACCGGGCTCGCAGCCCAGTTTCTTTTTACGCACCAAACTCCTGCCGCCGCGACCGGCCCCGGAACTACTTTCAAGACCAAGACTGACTGAACGTCTCCTCGCGAATCTCGCCCATCCAGTCACCTTGATTACCGCGAATGCTGGATCCGGCAAGACAACCTTAGTTGCCGATTTCTTGCGCAATCACGATCGTAAGTTTGTCTGGTATCAATTGGACCACACCGACTCCGATCCTTTCGTGTTTCTTGGTTACATAACTTTTGGAATTCAACAGGTGTTGCCGCAGTTTGGCCAGACGATGTTTTCGTATCTCCAGGAGTCCGCCGGCGAATTGGCACAACATCCGGAACGCGCCGTTGATGTTTTGCTAAATGAAATTCTGGAACAAGTCGAACAACAGCTAATCCTCGTCCTCGATGATTACCATCACCTTGGCGAAAACACTCCCGTAAACGCGGTGGTTGATCGGCTACTTGCCTATCTGCCCGACGTGCTCCACGTAATTATCATTTCGCGGGAAATGCCACCGCTGGCATTGGCCAGGCTGCGCGCACAGTCTCCGCAATCAATGGTTGAGCGCGCCGATCTCTTGTTCACTGACGATGAAACCAAGGACTTATTTAGAAGGGTTTTCGATCTCGAGCTCACTCCCGAACAATTGGCCGAGTATCGTGAACGAACTCACGGTTGGATTACCGCTTTGCAGTTGGTTAAGCAGGTGGCGCAACGCAGTTCGAATCGTGCTCGAGATACCGAAACCAGTACGCCAGATCTGGTTGATGTTTTGCGGCAGTCTGAACGAGACATCTTCGACTACTTTGCCGAGGAAGTCTTTTTCGATGAGAACGACGAGGTTCAGCAGCTCTTACTGAAAATCTCCTTACTTGACCGCATCGAATTGGACGCTTGCGCTGCGCTCTACTCCGGGATGAATTGTGCGCGAGTATTGCCGACGCTGGTGCGCCGTAATGTTTTTATTACGATTGCCACGGACGGGCGCGGCGAAGAGTACCGCCTTCATCCGTTGTTCCAGCGGTTCCTGCGACGCCGGCTTAGAAGTGACATAGGCAAGATTGGAGTTGCGGCCGAACATCAACGGTGTGCCGCGTACTTCCTGGAGAGGAACGCCTGGGAACAGGCGGCGCGACATCTGGTTGCGGGTGAGAATTTCAAACGCGCTGCCGAATTAATTGCTGAACTCGGCCCGGCGTGGATCTCCTCCGGCGCCCTGAATTCGTTGGCGAGCTTCGCTGATGCTTTGCCGGTGGCGACGTTGGAAGATAATCCGCGGGCCTTGTCCCAGCGCGCAGAAGTAGCACGACTCTGTGGTGATTATGAGACCGCACAGACCATGTTCAGAAGGGTTGTGTCTCGCTGCCAGCAAAATGGTGACACCGAAGGCGAGGCAGAGGCGCTCCACTCGCTCGCGACCATCGCCCGCCGGCAGGGCGATTATGACCTGGCTTTTAAGAACCTCGATCGGGCAGTCGAGTTGAGCGATCAGAATTCCGCGGTGTTAATGAAATGCGGAAACACACGTGGGCTTTGCCTGGTGGCGATGGGTGAATGGACTGCGGCAGAACGCGAGTTCCGAAGTGCGTTGCAGTCTGCTGAGGAGCGCACCGACACGCGTTACGCAAGAATGATTGCTCACAACCTGGGCACGCCGGCCGGGATGCGTGGTGATTTCGGCGAGGCGTTGCGATGGTTCAGTCGGATGTTACGCCGCGAGCGAGCCGGTACGCCGATTCCCCAGGAATCCGTCGCTCATCTCAATATTGCTCGCTGCCACATATATCGGGGGGATTTCACCGCAGCGGAACCGGAACTCGATTTGGCTCTTGAACAATGTCAGCTTTTCAATCTGGCCATCCTTCGAGCCGAAACTTTTGAGACGTACGGAAATCTATATCGTGAGCGGGGAGAAATTGAGCGAGCCGGGGAGTATTACGCACGCTCCGCTCGCGCCTATGACGATTCGGGCATTGAACTCGATCGCACCGAGCTTTTTGAAGAGCGCGCTCTGCTGAGTCTGCGCATTGGAGACTTCGCGACGGCTCGCACACTAATTGATCGTCTGATTGCCGTTAGATCTGTCGAGACGGACGCACGGGCTTTTCAAACGGCCGCGCTGACGCGCGCGCGAATCAAGGTGGCACAGGAGGAATTCGAACCCGCGAGAGGCGAACTCGCAGCCGCAGCCGAATACTTTCGCAGTCACAGTCTTTTCTACTACGAGGCACAGTCCTGCATCGCGCTTGCGATTTGCGATCTCCATTTGCAAAGGGAGCCTGAGATGATCGAACACCTCCGTCGTGGAATCGATCTGGCTGCCAGATACGACTATGAGTTTTGGCTCCAACGCGAGGTCAACACCAATCCCTCGTTGTTTGCAACAGAAGAGGCCGCCGGACTCTTGCCATCCGACTTGCGCGCTGTAGTTGCAGTCGCCGACGCTCGGGCAGTCAGTACTCAGGTAACCATCAAACTCGAGGAGTCGCTCCCGCAGCAGCTAACCGACCTGACGATTAACATGCTGGGTCCGGTGGAGATCGTGCGCGATCCCACCCGCCCATTAGCAGCCGATGCGTGGACCACTCGGCGAGCGCGGGACATTCTCTGCTTCATCGCCTCTCGACGGCATCGACGCGCCTCGAAAGACAGCATCATCGACACCTTCTGGGGTGAAACGGATCCTGAAGTTGTGGAAAAAAACTTCCATCCAACCGTTTCACATATTCGCAAAGCACTTAACAGCAATCAGCCTTTGAAGCAGAATTTTCTTCTGTATCGCGATGGCGACTACCAATTGAATCCCGAGTTTTCGTACCGAATAGATATTGAGGAGTTTGATCGCCTCTTGAGCGAAGGGGAGAACGCCAGGCGAGCGCGACAATTTGAGGTCTGCATCCATTCGTACGAAGCAGCAGTGGCGACGTATCGAGGCGAGTTCATGCCAGGAAGTTACGAGCCCTGGGTCGACGAGCAGCGAAGTTACTACCGCGAACAGTATTTGAGGTTGCTTGAAGCGCTGGCAGGCGTAGCCGAAAAAGCCGAGGATTGGCCACGCGCGATGCAACTTGCCAAACAAATCCTCCGCGAAGATCAGTTTCGCGAAGATATCCACTGCATCGTCCTGCGCGCGCACGCGGGTCTCGGAAACCGCAGCGCTCTAAAAGACTATTACCAAAATCTTCGCCAACTATTGGAGCGCGAACTCGGAGTCGAACCGGGTTTGGAAATGCGGCGGCTCTACGACGAGTTGATGAATTAGCCCTGTTGTCGCTTGGATTTACTGCGACGGATTAGTGGGACAAACACAAGAGGACCGCAACAAATACTCGCGAAACCCCAACTAGAATATCCGGCATTCCAAGGATCATTGATTGCTCGGCTGGGAGATTGGCAGGCGGCGGCGTTCGGGGCGAGGGGCAAAGGCCTTCGCGCAGAAACGGCTCCCCATCCAACCTCAAACACTTGCTAGCACGACTGCGCCGATAAACCCGACTGAGGTGATAGTTTGCTGAGTCAGTCTCGTTTTAGTTCAACACTGCTTCGAACTAAACGCCACATTGCTTTTTTGCTGGTTTTTTTACTCGCCGCCGCTCCAACCCTTGGCGGAATCTCGATAACAACTTCTAACGGAATAGTAATGACGGGCGCCGATGGCATCGTCATGACCGGAGCTGACGGCATCGCCCGCCACGGCATCAAGCCGGTCGACACCGAGATCATGGGCCTGCTCGACAAGGCCGCCGTCAGCTACCAGATCGTCCTGACCAAGGGCGACAAGATCAAGCCGACAGCGCTGACCGCGACCGCCGCCGGCGTCGCCGA
>JANNON010000871.1:0-3599 GCA_031399105.1 Blastocatellia bacterium
CAAAATTCGACCCGATGCATCACTCCGCCGCGCGCTTTTCGTCGCGGCCTTTATTGTCTTGTGGATGTTTGCCATTGGTGTTCGTCTCGTCTATCTGCAGGTGTCTCGGCACACGAGTTTGACTGAGCGGGCTCGGCAACAACAGCGCGATGCGATTGAAACGAGTGCGGAGCGGGGACAACTGCTCGATCGAAATGGCCGAGAGCTCGCGAGGAGTCTCGAAACGGATTCGATCTTCATCGCGCCTGACGAATTCAAGCTCGCTGACCGTCGTGCCACGGTCGCTGAGCAGGAGGCTCAGACTGAAGCCGCGATCGACTGCACGGCAGACGCGCTTGCGAGCATACTCGGCAAAGACAAAGCAGAGCTCGCCAAACAGTTCCGCGAAGGCGCCGCAAAGAATCAGCGCTTTGTATGGCTTGCGCGCAGACTTTCGCCAGATCTGGGAAAGCAGATTCAATCTCTAAACCTGCCGGCCGTACACGTGCAGCAGGAACCGAAGCGGTACTACCCGAACGGCTCGCTGGCGTCGCACGTGCTCGGATTTGTTGGTCTGGACAATGTTGGTCTCGGCGGTGTCGAGCAAGTCTACAACAAGAAGATCACCGGCGAACCCGGCAAGCTTTTCCTGGAGAAGGATTCTGAGGGAAAGGCGTATGAAGGTTTTGAGATCCCATCAAATCCCGGTCAGACGATCATCCTGACAATTGATCAGTCGGTTCAATTTCGGACTGAGCAGGCGTTAACGAGCGCGGTCGAAAAAGCCAGAGCGAAATCGGGCTCGGCGATTGTTCTGGATCCGCGCACTGGCGAGATCCTGGCGATGGCGACAGTTCCCACGTTCGATCCCAATAACGTTAGCGCCTTTCCAGCGATTTCTCGTTCCAACTGGGCACTGCAAAATATTTACGAACCCGGTTCGACGTTCAAGATCGTGGCGTTCTCAGCAGCGCTGGAAGAAGGGCTAGCTAAACCCGACGATAAGATCGATTGCCAGATGGGATCGATCACCGTCGCCAAGCGCGTCATTCGTGACCATACCGCTTTCGGTACTTTGACGCTGACTGAAGCGCTTGAGAAATCAAGTAACGTCGCGGCGATTAAGCTGGGTCTGCGTGTTGGTGATGAGTCGATGTATGACTACATCACGCGTTTTGGTTTTGGGAAGAAGACCGGCATCGAACTACCCGGTGAAACTGCCGGACTGTTGCGACCAGTCAGTCGCTGGCAAGCGTCGTCGATTGGTTCAATCGCAATCGGGCAGGAGATCGGCGTCACCCCGCTACAGATGGCGGGGGCATTTGCCACCCTCGCAAATAATGGTGTGCGTGTTTCCCCGCATCTCGTCCGTGAGATTCGAACGTCGTCCGGCACGTCGGTGTATCGGGCCCATCCTGAGCAACGAACCGTGGTCAGCGAAAAAACCGCGACTTCATTACGCGGCATGCTGGAAGGTGTGACCTTGAACGGTACTGCGAAACAAGCTCAGCTCGATGGATACTCGGCGGCAGGAAAAACCGGGACCGCCCAGAAGATCGATCCGAAGACGAAGGCTTATTCGCACACGAAGCACGTCGCCTCTTTTGTTGGTTTCGCTCCGGTGAATAATCCCGCGGTAGTGATCGTGGTAGTGATCGATGAACCCGCGGGCGCTTATCACGGCGGCGATGTAGCGGCGCCGATCTTTCGCGACATCGCTGAACAGATCCTCCCGGATCTGGGCGTGATGCCTGATACCGATTTCAAAGCGCCGGCGGAATTGATCGCTCAGAATACGCCGCAGAGAGTCGTCACGATTGCCGAGCGTGCAGATCAGGATCGCAATGCTCAAGTGCGTGAAGAGAGCTTGCCCAAAGTTGCCAACCGCGGCCAAAGGGGCGGTGAAGTTGTCTACGCCGTTGCGAGCAGTCGAGCCATGCTGATGCCGGATTTGCAAGGCAGGAGCGTGCGCGACGTGGCGCGCGCCTGCACGCACCTTGGTTTGCAATTGGAGGCGCGCGGTGAAGGCCGCGTGACGAAACAGAATCCTTCGCCCGGAACTGAGGTACAGGCCGGCCAAACGGTGTACCTGGAGTTTTCGAGGGAGTGAGGAGGAGGGAAGTTTCGAGTTTCGAGTTTCGAGTTTCGAGTTTTTTAAGAGTATTGAGTACTGAGTACTGAGTTCCAAAGATTATTCTTGTTAATTGTTCGGTTCTATCTGAGATCTCAGATCTGAAATTTCAGATCTCAAGCTAAATGGAACGTGAACATCAAACCCAAGCCGTGAGACCCGAGACAACTTGAAACTCGAAACTAGAAACTTGAAACTCGAAACCAGAAACTCGAAACTCTCTTGTAGTGCTGGATTCGCAGTCAGATTTAGAGTCGCAGCGTGCCGCAAACGATTGCGTTCAGTTCGCGCTCACAGAATTCAACTCTCCCACTCAATGGTTGAGGAGGATCATGGGACTGAGCCTGTTTCTTCGGAAATGCTGCTCAGCGGTAGAACTGAAACTGAGGTCGAGTTTCCTGAGGACGAGGCGGTTATAACGTGAATGTTCGAGAAGCGTCAGAGCTAATGGGCGCGATTGCCGCAGACGCAAGCGCTGAGTTGTTTGAAAAACAAATAAAAGATTTCTCTATTGATTCGCGATCGGTTGACGCGGGCGAGCTGTTCTTTGCTTTGTCGCAGGAAGACTATGCCCGCGCCGGTTTTAACGGCACGTTTGCTGATGCGCATCTCTTCATTCCCGACGCGTTCAAGCGTGGCGCAATTGCTGCGGTCGCTCGTCGAGATCACCTCGCAGGCAACGAAACCTTGGCAGCGCTTAAAGACCGGTTGCTGTTGGTCGATGATGCTATCGCAGCGCTGCAGACACTCGCCCGGCGAGTCTACGAGCAATGGGATCGCCCAGTGATTGGAATAACGGGGAGCGCCGGAAAAACTACCGCGAAAGAGCTTACGGCCCACGTGCTGGCGGCAAATGGACGACGCGTCCTGAAGAGCGAGCGCAACTACAACAATGGTCTTGGCTTGCCGCTTTCAGTTTTACGGATGGTGAGTGAAGGCAGAACACCTGATCAGTTTGATCTGGCGGTGTTGGAAATGGGGATGTCGTCACCAACGCATGAGATTCGTCGGTTGACGCAGATCACACCGCCGGATGTCGGAGTCGAGTTGATGATCGCTCCGGTGCACCTGGAGCATATGGGCTCAATCGAAAACATCGCCGCGGCTAAGGCGGAGTTGGTGGAAGGTATAAAACCTGGGGGGACGGCCATACTCAATGCCGACGACGAGTGGGTCATGCGAATGCGCGACAAGCATCGAGGGCCGACTATTACGTTTGGAATTGATCAACCAGCAGATGTAAGCGCTACGGAAATCGACACGGGACGATTGGGACGAATCAGGTTCACTTTGAAAACGCCGCTTGGTGCTGCGCCGGCTGAGCTGCACATGAGCGGTCGTCACAATTTGATGAATGCGTTGGCGGCCTCGGCAGTTGCCACGGTTTTTGCAATCGCTCCCGCTTCGATCGCGGACGCATTGAAAAGCGCGCGGCCGCCGAAGATGCGGGGCGAGGTGCTCGATTTTGCCGGCGGCTTTACGGTAGTTG
>JANNON010000918.1:0-1717 GCA_031399105.1 Blastocatellia bacterium
CCCAAGTTCATCGCTTGGCCTCCAGTCAATGTTCAGTACTAACAGCTTCCAAATCTGTAACGCCAAATACACGACAAGGAAGCCGTCAATCTTATCAGCGGACAAGAAGAAGGAGGCAACGAAGGCGGCGAGAGTGGGTGCCACAAGAAATGATAGCAAGCCGCTACCAATTGCGTGAAACGTGACTTTCCGGCGAATATCTCGTTCTTCCCGCGCATTATATTCGCCACTCTCCTGTCCGAAATAATAGTCCTCGACGTACTGATCAGTAGCCTGATCCTGCGTGAACAGAAAGTATGACGGAATGTACGCGATCCGAAATGCCTTTCTCAGGAGGACGAGAGCCTCCAACAGCATTACTGGAAGTATGAAGACAAGCGCATCGAGGAATGCTCTTGACACTTTTTATGTATTCCTCATTACAAAACGGTAGCCACCGTATTGCTTGCGATGGAGTCGCCAGCGGCGTTGACAGCGACGACACGAAACAGACATTCGACTCCGCCTTATTGTCTGAGTAGACCAAGCACCACACCCTTCAGTCACCTCTCCAGTCAATGTTTGCGTTTGCCGCTCTACTCGGTAGAATGCCACTCTGCCGCCCGAGTTGGAAAGCGGGGGTTTCCAGTCCAGTTCTAGCGAGGTTTGGTTCTGTGGAAAGGCCTCGAGCACTCTTGGTGCCCCAGGCGGGACGGAGAGGGGGTCTGCGGGCGGACCCCAACCTATCAGGAGCAGTTTCTCTGGTGTCGTGGCATGCTGTGACTCCGCAAGGCCGAGCAGACGTTTTGCTTCAAGGTCTGCGAGCACGAAGGCTGCGCTTTCCGCCTCCACAGCCAGCCGAAACACTGCTTCCGTTTGCAATCTGTCGTTCACGGCCGCAGACTTTGCTGCATCCCGGCTTACCAGCGTCGCAGTATTGAACATGGCACCAAGGCCGTTCGGGTATTCCACTGGGTTCGCAACGATACCCGCGATCATGTCACTGTACAATAGGTCTTTGTCTGCCTTCTTGGAGGGGTACGGTGGTGGCATCTCTCACTTCCTCAGCGCTTGAGACGAAGGTCTACGGGTAAAAGATTCTGATTCCCGAAGGTGAATCTCACGATTTTAACGCGGGTGTCGTCATTTTGAGGACAAGAACCCTCCATTTCCGGTGCAAAATCGTCGTTTCCTGCGGCCGACCCAGCCGTGTTACGTCCGAAATCGCCGATTCGTCAAGCAAGATCAACCGGAACAAATGCGCGATCGCGATTCTTGCATGGCGAGCAGCGGCGAGGGGATGATGGCCCGACTATCCTTGCTCTTCAAACTTCACCACCTGAACCTCAGTTTCCAACGCCACGCAAAATGGAAAGAATGGCGTGAACAAAGTTGCATCTGGGAGCTGGACCCCGCCGCTTTCAACTCCAATTAGGTACGGCATAAGCTCAGATTTTCTTCGGCCAAAGAGAGGACTGCCCGCCCTTAGTGGTATGTGCGACAAGCCGCGCGATGATGGACCTGTGAGCCTGGTGGTCTCAGTTTGAGTCACTATCGGTTCAACTCGTTGCCCGATCTGCTGAGGTCGCCAATCTGCATCTAGTAGCATTGATACGAGCCAGTAGTCGTCCATGGGTTTATCCGCTGGAACACAGGAAGCCGCGGGAATGAAATCTGCTCCGGCGCTTGACAAGTCCGCTGCAATTCTGGGATTGAGCGGATACAAGGCGAAACCGAC
>JANNON010000923.1:0-2950 GCA_031399105.1 Blastocatellia bacterium
CAACTAAGGCAGGTGCTTTCTATTTCGTTGAGAAGCCTTTTGACTTCGAAGAGATTCAACCGCTGGTTGAGAAGGCACTGGAAAGACGCGAACTGGTGGCCGAGACAACGAGCATGCGCCGGCAACTTTCAACGAGGTCCGAATACTTCAACATAATCGGTTCGTCAAAGCAGATGCAGACCATCTATGAAACGATTGAATCAGTTGCCCAGTCGGACGCGAATGTTTTGGTAGTCGGCGAGTCGGGAACCGGAAAAGAACTGATCGCGAACGCGATTCATTACAAGTCGCTACGATCAAAAAAACCGTTCATCAAAGTAAACTGCGCGGCGCTGCCGAAGGAACTTATCGAATCAGAATTGTTCGGCCACACGAAAGGCGCTTTCACTGGCGCACATGCAGACAAAGAAGGTCTCGTTCAGCATGCTGCCGGTGGCTCGTTGATGCTCGATGAAATCGCCGAGATGCCGATCGAGCTGCAGCCCAAACTTTTGCGAGTGCTGCAGGAAAGAAGCTACCGAAAGATCGGTTCCGAGAAGACCTACGCAGTTGATTTTCGATTGATCTCTTCTACGAACCGTCCGCCGGCGGATGCGATCCGTGAAGGACTGCTGCGAGACGATCTCTTCTATCGGATCTCCACAATCACGATTCACGTGCCGCCCTTAAGAGACCGCAGCGAAGACATCCAGCTACTAACCGAGCATTTCTTCCAGATGTACGCGCACAAATACGAACGGCCAATCACGGGCGTCTCGCCGGCGGCTTATCAACGGCTGTTCGCCCACAATTGGCCGGGTAATGTGCGTGAACTACAGAACGTGCTCGAACGAGCGGTGCTGCTGGCTAAAGGTAATCGCATCGAACCGGTTGATCTGCCCTTTGATAACGGCACTTTGCCTGAGGGCTCTTCTGCTGCTACGGGCTGGGACGTACCACCCAACATGACGCTGGAAGACATCGAGCGGCTCGTCATCGAAAGAACGCTGCAACGCACGGGCGGGAACAAACAAGCGGCCGCAAATCTTCTGGGTATCTACCGACCGCGTCTTTACAGTAAAATCCGAAAGTACAATATTGACGTTAACTCGCTTGTCTCTGCATAAGTAAGCGAAACTTAACGCAGCCCTAGTTCTGAAAGTGGCCATGCTTAAGGCAGTTTGGCCACTTTGTTTTGAAGCCCTGCCTGATGAATTCAAGCTTGCAAGCGCCGCTCTCTAACGGGCGACTGATCAGCATCGACGCTCTTCGCGGCATCGCCGCGTTGGGCGTCGTCTTGTTTCACGCGGTACTCCAAACTACTGGGGCAATTCCCGACAATCTTCTCCAATGGCCCATTAAGGGAATTTATTTCGTGAGTTCCTTTGGCTATATCGGCGTCTTTCTGTTTTTCGTAATCTCTGGTTTCTGCATCCATCTGCAATGGGCTCGGGCGCGCGCGAAAGCGGAAACGCCGCAAATCCAGTTCGGCTCATTTTGGCGACGGCGACTACGCCGGCTTTATCCGCCGTATCTGATCGCCCTCGCTCTGTTTCTGGCGATGGCGGCCTTCTCGACCGGCATCGACCTTACACATTTTTTTGTCTACGACCTCGTGATGCATCTGTTGATGCTGCATAACCTGGATCCGGCAACCTGCTATACCATTAACGGAGTTTTCTGGACGCTCGCGGTCGAAGAACAACTCTACCTCGCTTATTTCCTGCTGCTCTTCTTAAGAAAGCGTTGGGGTTGGGGAACGACACTCGTCATCTGTGCGTTGGCGCGCGTTGGCTGGTTCTACTTCAGTCACGTTGTTTGGCTGAAGACCGGCGCCGGCATTCCAGTCCCCGAGGCAGCGGCTTCGCATTGGTTCACCTGGGCCTTGGGTGCAATGGCAGTTGAAGCTTGGTTCGGTTTGGTACGACTGCCAAAGTGGTGTGCAAACTTCTGGATTGGTTCCGCGGCTGTGATTTCCGGCTCCGCAATCTCGGAATTGTTGCCACAGCTTACGAAGGACACGCCGCTACACACGGCAGGCTGGTTGATGATGCATCCGCTGTTGGGGTTTGGGTTCTTCGCGCTCGTGAATTGCGCGGTAGGGTGGGAAAGGAAACGACAACAAGCGCGCGATAAAGCAACGATCAGCGGCGCGGTAACCAACGTCACGAACACACCGACCGCCGGATTTCCGGTGTTGGTAAACGCCGCGGCAACGATCGGATTATTCTCCTATTCGCTCTATCTAACCCACGAGCTGGTGATCATACAGTCCTGGCGGTTTCCGACTCCGTTGCCTCCCGTTCTGCACACGCTGTTTTTTGTGGTGCCGCTTACCATCGTCTTCGCATGGATATTTTTTAACTGGTGCGAGAAGCCGTATATGAAGAGGCCGGCAAAGAGCGAAAAGAAAGAGCGGGAACCCATGGACGAGATGTTGCCGCACCACGTTCCTGCGATGGACGAAGTGTGAAGCATTAGTTGTAGGGGTGTCCCTCCGTGGGCACCCCTCGTTTTGCAATAGAGATCTTAAGAAGAATCGTCCATCTTCAGAGATCGTTCTGGTTCAAAGAAGTCTGTACGCAATCGAGGGGTGCCCACGGAGGGACACCCCTACAACTAAGGCTCGGCAGGTCCGAACCCACCACCACCCGGCGTCTCAATTCTCACCACATCACCGGGTTGAAGCTCCCAGCTACCTTTTGACGCAATCGCCTTTGTCTTTCGCTTATGAATGATCGCGTTACGGCCCGTCTTCCCCGGCCTACCACCAGCCAATCCGTAGGGCGCGTTCCTCCTGCGATCCGAAAGCAAAGACATGCGCGCCTGCACGAGCGTTTCAATCTCACGAATGATGCCATCGCCGCCACGCTGTTTTCCTTTCCCCCCGGAGCCCTTTCGAATTCTGTACTCGCGGACGCGCAGCGGATATGCATATTCGAGCGCTTCGGCGGGTGTGTTCAGACTGTTG